>JBOFEH010000211.1:0-7426 GCA_051647765.1 Cellulosilyticaceae bacterium
TCCATAGAGAGGAGGGAGAGTCTCAGTGTTATCGTTTAAAGGTAGCGGAGGTGTTAGAGGGATTGGTAGATGTAAAGCTTTATAACAGGTGGAGGCAACAGGGGGCAGAGCAATATAAAATAGTGAGTAATCTGGTGTATCAAATCAACCAGAGCATAGAGCAGTTCCCTAGATTTGAGACTTTAGCATGGGATTTGTGGGGGATGGGGTATGATGAGATAGCGTATGATGAGTATACTACAGAGGATACCCTAGAGCAGTTAAAGATTATTAATCTCTGTTTAGGCACAGCTTATTGGAGGTAGGGTGTGATAATAACTGGCCTCAAAAGGATAAACAAATAAGGCTATGTATCCGATAACTATTATAAAGATAGAGTCAGTCATGGAGGATGTATGAAAAAACAATTATTAGAGCAATTATTAGACCTTACCAAGAAGCAGACAGTAGCACTAGCATCAGAGGACCTAGAGACATTTGAGTGTTTGATGGGACAAAAACAGGAGATTATGGATCAGATTGATACACTCCATAGAGAACGACCTGAGTTGAAGTTGGAGAAGCATGAGGAGCTATTACGTGAAATAGTAGTAATTGACCAGAGTAATAGGGGCGAGTTTGATAGACAATACCAAGAGGTGAAGGGTAAGCTTACTAAGTTGCGTAAGGAGCAGCGTGTGGCGCATGTCTATAATAATCCGTATGATGTGTCTTATGAAGAGGGTGTGTTTTTCGATAAAAAATAGAGGTGTAAATCATGGAAGAGATGCTTGTTCAGCTTGAGAAGGTAAAGGATATGTTGGAGCAGATATTAGGGATTACTCAAAATCAGATGACGGTCCTAATAGAAGGGCAGCATAGTGAAGAAGGATTAGAATTAGTAGAGCAAATGGCTTTACTAAAGGGTGAACTTACCACGGAGATGGAAGAGGCTGAAGCCTGTTTTCAGCAGCTTTATCAGGTGAATAGGGGGCTTGTTCAAGGGGATAAGGTTGTAGCCTTATTTCAGAGCAAGATTAGTGAAGTGTTCCTCTTAAAAGACCAGATTATTGCGGCAGAACAGAAGAACGTGCTATTGCTTCAAGAGACGCTTAGAAAGTATGTGGAGCGTGTGGAGTTACCAAAAGATCCTAAACGGGTTACAGAGGCTTACCAAAAGCAAAAAAAATGAGGCATCTTCTCAGTATAGTACTGAGAAGATGCCTATTTTATAATTTCTAAATGCCTTTTTAGCATATAAACGTCTTTTTCGGTCTCTCGCTCACGGTAGCCATAGAATGAAAGGTCTTTTGAGAGTGATTTGAGATGGGAAGTGACTTCAGTTTTGAATTCTGTAAGATCTGTTGTTTGTTCAAAGATAATAGATGTTTTTCTATCTAATTCTTTGACATCAGATTTGATCTCGGCAATATCAGATTTCATCTCAGTAATATCAGATTTAAATTCAGTGACATCAGATTTAAGTTCAGTGACATCAGATTTGAGTCCACTAATATCGGATTCTATATGTCCCATGCGTTGGTTCATGGATTGTATTTCTTCAAGTATTTGTGTGAGTAGTTTTTCCATATGATCCCTCCATGTCATGCATTTGTTTTGATAAATCTATTATACAGGACAATTGGGACATTGTATAGCAACAATCTAGTTTCAAAAAATTGAAAATGGTGATAATATAAAAAGATAAAAAAGAATGAGTTATTGGAGAGAATACGAATGATAACAATTACAAGAGTGCAGAGTCTGGCCAGTAGTTCGGCAGTATATGACCGTGCAGTCAAGCTGCTGAGGCGTGGCATGGTGAGTGAGTATAGTGTGTCAAATGGAACTGGTGGTACGCAGGTGGTTAGAGCACGTGTTCAGGGGAGTGGGAGCTATGATTATCCTGTAGAGGTGGAGCTAGATTCAGAGGGGCGCATCACTTGGGGATGTCAGTGTCCTGCTCATTTTGAATATGACGGGATCTGTAAGCATGGGACGGCAGTGCTTCTTAAATATTGCTTGGAGCAGCAGTCTCGTATGGGTAAGACGGTTCAGATGGAAGAGCAGGTCTATAAGAGTCCTTATACCAAGATGATGCTAGACTATTATGAGAATGATACGATTCGAGAAGTACAGCATAATAGAGCTGGTGGGGATATTAAGGTTTATCCTAAGTTGTACCATCAATATAATAATACGTTTGCTGTAGGCTTCAAAATAGGGGCAACAAAGAGCTATGTGGTGAAGAATGTGTATGAGATGGCGGACAATATTATCAATGAGAAGTGGGCAAGCTATGGTAAGAATTTGGAGTTTACCCATAGTATGGCGTGTTTTGCCGAGGAGAGTTTGCCTTTGGTGCGGTTTATTGTAGATACGGTTATGACTCAGGAGAGTTTTTTGGCAGACATTGATTTTTATGGGCGTGTGCCTAAACGCAATAAGAAGGTACTCCCTCTAACAGGGAAGCATTTTGATGAGTTTTTTGAGTTAGTCCATAATCAAAGGTTAGAGTTTGAGGATAGTAGTGGTTATGCGAGAATGGTCACATTAGCCAAGGAAAATCCAGAGATTGACTTTGAGATGGCTACTGTGGGGCAGGAATTTCATGTGAGACATAATCTAGAAGATTACCAGATGGTCAAGATGCCCTATCACTATTACTTCATATTAGAAGATAAGATCTGTCAGTGTGACGAGACTTTTGGTGAAAACATATTCCCGCTATTACATTATATGCATTATGAAGGTAGAGCGCGTGGAGATGAAAAACTGGTACTTACAAGTGATGATGTGTCTAAGTTTACAGCGACAGTATTACCAAAGGTTAAGAGGGCTGCACGTATGAGTGTCCCAGAGAAAATCCTAGAGGAGTATAGTCCAATACCTTTGGCAATCAAGACTTATTTTGATTTGAATGATGAGAGTGATATTGTAGGGGATGTTGTGCTAACTTATGGTGATACCACTTTCAAACCTTATGGCATGACTCCGTCTAAGGAGAGAGAATCCTTTGTTAGAGATATAGTAAAGGAAGAAACCCTAAGTTATATACTCAGTCAATATGGGTTTAAAGTAAAAAAAGGCAATATTGAGCTGAGTGATGAGGAGCAAATCTATGAGTTTTTACTTAAAGGGATAGATGAACTCATGGCTATTGGGGAAGTCAATGTATCTGAGCGGCTCAAAGGAAGACGTATTATTCAAAAGCCTGTAGGAAGTATTGGAATTCGTATAGAGAGTAACCTATTAGAGCTGAACTTTAATGAGTTACAGATGACTGGTGATGAAATAGATGCGGTCATGAGTGCTTATAGAACTAAGAGTAAGTATTATAGGCTTAAAAATGGCGCCTTTCTTGATTTGGAGAATGATGAGATGAGACAGGTGGCTCACTTGGTGCAAGGGCTTGGTATTAGTGGGAAGGATCTAGAGGATGGTAGTGTCAGTGTGCCAAAACACCGTGCAATCTATATTGATAATGTCTTAAAGGAAAGTCAACAGATTGAGATAGAGAGAGACAAACCATTTAAACAGCTGATTCGTCAAATCAAAAATGTAGAAGATGCAGATTATGAGGTGCCACAAAGCTTAAAGAAAACTTTAAGGAGCTACCAAAAGACGGGGTATAGATGGCTTAAAGCTATGGGAGAATACGGATTTGGTGGGATACTTGCAGATGATATGGGTCTTGGGAAAACCCTTCAAGTGATTACTTTGCTACTATCTGAAAGGTGTGAGAACAAGGGAGTCAGTCTTATTGTCGTGCCTACATCATTGACGGTTAACTGGCAAAAAGAGTTTGAGAAATTTGCACCAGATATGAAAGTCGTAGCGATGTTAGGGGATGCACCAAGCCGCCAATTGATTTTACAAAATATAGATGAATATGAAGTGGTCGTGACCTCTTATGATACCCTCAAAAGAGATATTGAGAGTTATTTGGAGATTCCATTTAACTATTGTATTGCGGATGAAGCACACTATATCAAGAATGCAAACACTCAAAATGCCAAGGCGCTCAAGATGATAAAAAGTGAGTATCGTTTTGCCTTAACAGGGACACCTATGGAGAATTCTTTGGCCGAGTTGTGGAGTTTATTTGATTTTATTATGCCGGGGTATTTATTCACCTATCCTTATTTTAAGAAGCATTTTGAAAGCCCTATTGTAAAAGAAGAGAGTGCTGAAACAACTTTGAGATTGCAAAAAATGATTGCGCCATTCATTTTAAGGCGACTCAAAAAAGATGTTCTCAAGGAGCTGCCACAGAAGACTGAAATGGTGGTATATAATACGATGGAGGCTGAACAAAAGCGGATTTATAAGGCACAATTAGCCGAGATGCAGCAGATATTAGAAGGTGAAATCAAAGACAAAGGGGTTGGTAAAAGTCATATCAAAATACTTGCAATGATTACAAGGCTCAGACAGCTTTGTTGTCATCCAGGCCTTTATTTAGAAGGCTATGAAGGCGAAAGTGGAAAGCTTAGTCAGTGTATGGAACTGATAAGGGAGAGTATAGAAGGTGGCCATAAACTCCTTATTTTTTCTCAGTTTACATCAATGCTTGAAGTGATTAGTCAAAAGCTTCAACAAGAGGGTGTGGGGTACTATATGCTCACTGGGGCAACTAAGGCTGAAAAGCGTATGGAGATGGTAGAAGCATTTAATGTCAATGACACGCCAGTGTTTTTAATCTCACTCAAAGCAGGTGGTACAGGGCTGAATCTTACAGGTGCAGATATTGTCATTCATTATGATCCTTGGTGGAATGTATCAAGTCAGAATCAAGCGACGGATAGAGCATACCGAATAGGGCAAAAAAACAATGTCCAGGTATTTAAATTGATTACAGAGGACACAATAGAAGAGAAGATAGAAAAACTTCAGCAAAGAAAACTCGCCCTAACCGAAAATGTGCTCAAAGAGGGAGAAACATTCATCACAGCTATGACCGAAGCAGAGATCAGAGACTTATTTCAACCATAATATGACAGAAAAATATAGCTGCTTATACTTGACGACCTATTTTAAGGTATGCTATTATGAGTGTGTACCTAATTTAGGTCTTTTTTTTATGGCAATTTTTAATAGCTTTAACTCAAGTGGAGGTGTCGATCGTGAGAGTACAAATTACTTTAGCTTGCGAAGACTGCAAGCGCAGAAACTACACCATGACAAAGGATAAAAAGAAACATCCTGATCGCATGGAAACTAAAAAATATTGCAAATTCTGCAAAACACACACAGCGCACAAAGAAACTAAAAAATAATAGTTCTTGTGTTGCGGGGGTAGTATACCAGGGAGGAAGTGTATATATGGGCGAATTTTTTAAAAGTTTCATTGCTGAAAGTAAACGAATAGTTTGGCCTAATAAGAAAGAATTAATATCAAAAACTGGAAGTGTTATTACTTTATCACTCATAGTTGCTGTTATTTTATTCGCTATGGACTTTATCTTTAGTCAAGGGTTTTCCCTATTACATCAATTAGTTAAATAAATGGAGGCACAACAATGGATGAGGCAAGATGGTATGTGGTTCACACATATTCAGGTTATGAAAACAAAGTAAAAGCAAACATAGAAAAGGCAATTAAAAACCGTAATATGCAAGACTTAATCCATGTGGTTGAAGTTCCTATGCAAGATGAAATAGAGGAAAAAAACGGGACTAAAAAGACGGTTCAGAGAAAAACATTCCCTGGATATGTACTAATCAAAATGGTTATGACAGATGATACTTGGTATGTTGTACGTAATACACGTGGAGTAACTGGATTTGTAGGTCCAGATTCTAAACCAGTATCGTTAGAACCAGAAGAAATCAAAGACATGGGAATTGACATCACTAAACTGAGACCAAGTGTAGAGTTAGGCACACCAGTTGTGCTTTTAACTGGGGCATTTGAAGGCTCAGAAGGTGTTGTAAAAGAAATCCACGAAGCAAAAGGCACACTTGTTGTGTTTGTGACTGGATTTGGTAGAGAGTTCCCTGTTGAGGTAGGTTTTGAGCAAGTAGAGAAACTCATCTAGTGATCAGAAGCTACCAAGGTTTCTGCTTTACAGCTTCGAATTATTGAAGTTACGAACAAATTAGATTTAACGCGCGAGTGGGAGGGAATTCCCCGCGAATACCACATTTTTTTTCAGGAGGTGCCTAACAATGGCTAAAAAAGTTACAGGAATGATTAAATTACAAATTCCAGCTGGTAAGGCAACACCAGCTCCACCAGTAGGTCCAGCACTTGGACAACATGGTGTAAATATCGTTCAATTTACAAAAGAGTTCAATGAAAGAACATCTAAAGACGCAGGTCTTATTATACCTGTAGTTATCACAGTATATGCTGATAGAAGTTTCTCTTTCATTACAAAAACTCCTCCAGCTGCAGTTCTTCTTAAAAAAGCAGCTAAAATTGAATCTGGTTCAGCAGTTCCAAACAAAACAAAAGTTGCAAAAATTTCAAAAGCTGAAATTCAAAAAATCGCTGAATTAAAAATGCCTGACTTAAACGCAGGTAGTATTGAAGCTGCTATGAGCATGATCTCTGGTACAGCTCGTTCAATGGGAATCGTAGTAGAAGACTAATTCCAAGTTTTGTTACTTGATAAACATTAAAAATAAAATTATAATTAAGCGCGTATATAGTACGTGGGAGGGCCTAGTCCCCGATAATACCACAAGGAGGTAACGTAATGAAAAGAGGAAAAAAATATATCGAAGCTGCTAAGCAAGTAGATCGCAATAAACTTTACGATCCTGCTGAGGCATTTGAAACAATTGGTAAAACATCAGTTGCAAAATTTGATGAAACAGTAGAAGCTCACATTAAATTAGGTGTTGACAGCCGTCATGCTGATCAACAAGTACGTGGTGCGGTAGTATTACCACACGGTACTGGTAAAACTCTTAAAGTACTTGTATTTGCAAAAGGTGCAAAAGCTGATGAAGCTTTAGCTGCTGGTGCAGATCACGTAGGTGCTGAAGACTTAATCCCTAGAATCCAAAACGAAGGATGGTTAGATTTTGATATCGTTGTAGCTACTCCAGACATGATGGGTGTTGTAGGTCGTCTTGGTCGTGTACTTGGACCAAAAGGCTTAATGCCAAACCCAAAAGCTGGTACAGTAACTATGGATGTTACTAAAGCAATCGAAGAAATCAAAGCTGGTAAAATTGAGTACCGTCTTGACAAAACTAACATTATCCACGTTCCAATCGGAAAAGTTTCTTTCGGACAAGAAAAATTACAAGATAACTTCCACACATTAATGAGTGCTATTATCAAAGCTAAACCAGCTGCTGCAAAAGGTCAATACCTTCGTAGCATCTCAGTATCTTCAACAATGGGTCCTGGTGTAAAAATCAACCCAACTAAAGCTGAATAATTACTGGGTAAAAATTGGTAGCTTATAGATGTTGACAAGCAGTATGAAAG
>JBOFEH010000212.1:0-2473 GCA_051647765.1 Cellulosilyticaceae bacterium
CTGACGTGCTGGCAATAGTGCCGAACCAATCTCCGTCATATTGCGGTTCATATCCCATTTCACATAAGTAATATTACAGCTCCTTAAGACTTCAGTAACTGTTTCAATCAGATACTGACAGACATCTTCACGGGATAAGTCCAAGATCAGCTGTTTTCGCCCCTGTGTGCGACTGCGTCCATTGACATGCAAACACCAATCTGGATGTTTTCTATACAGCTCACTATCAGGTGATACCATCTCTGGCTCAAACCATAAGCCAAATGCCATCCCTAGATCATTGATTTGTTTGCAAAGCCCCTCCAATCCATTTGGAAGTTTTTCTTTGTTCACGAACCAATCTCCTAATGACGAGCTGTCACCATTTCTTTTGCCAAACCAACCATCATCAAGGACAAAAAGTTCAATACCCAGATCTTTGCCTGCTTTTGCAATATCTAGTATTTTTTGTTCATTAAAATCAAAATAAGTGGCTTCCCAGTTATTCACAAGGACAGGTCTTACGGTATCTCTATATTGGCCTCTACAAAGTCTTTCACGGTAAAGCTTGTGGTAGATTCTAGACATGCCACCTAGCCCTTTATCTGAGTAGACCATCACACACTCTGGTGTTTGGAAAGTGGTCCCCTGATCCAGTCTCCATAGGAAATCATGGGCATTAAGCCCCATAGCCACACGTGTATTATTGTACTGATCCACTTCAATCTGGGCTAAGAAGTTGCCACTATAGACAAGGCTAAAACCATACACATCCCCCTGATGTTCTGTTGCTTCTTTTTCCAACAATGCCATAAATGGATTATGATTATGGCTACTGGCCCCTCTTTTACTATCTATGTACTGAACACCATGTCCTACAGCAGCTCTTTCAACATGACGTTCTCTTGCCCAGCTTCCATATAAATGCATCCAATCCCACAGCACCGATTCAAAGTCAACACTCATACTCATCACCTGTGTCACCTTAAGGTCTTGATGGCCTTCATTGATAAGGCGTACACTTCTTGTGATGGCATCATATGTCTCATAAATACTATAAGAGAGAATCACCTTGAGCCCAATCAATGCATCCACCAATGTCACTGCCAATGTCTGGGCCTCTTCTTCCTTTTCCACATAAGTTGCCGGAAGTCCTTGTATGGCCGGCTTGCCTTGAATAATCTCATAGGATTCATATCTAAGATCCGTGATGGTAGAACCATCTTCGAGTTGCACGGTCAGTGCTGGCACACGATAGTCCGAACGACCATACGTTGGATATTCAACTGGCATATCATCCAAAGAGATGTCGTCCCCTTCTGGTGTTGGGGAAAAAGAGGCCCGTCCTTTGGCTCTAAAGAAACGCTCCTTATAGCTTGCTCCAATCTTTTTTCCCCAGTACAGATGCATCAAATACCCATGCGCATCCACACCCATCATATAACTTGTGTTTTTACTTTCAAGATAAAATATTTTTTGCGCTTCATCTACTCTAATCCCCATAACAATCTCCTTTTTTACTTAACAATACTTTATTTTTTCATTAGTTTATCATCATTTCCCCCTTCAAGCTATGGTATAATAACTCATAAAATATGTATCAATGCTAGATTTCAATAATAACTTCTTATGAAAAGGTATAGGTTTATGACGGATTACATGACTTCACTATTTACAGATGCGACATTAATTGATTTGAGATTGTATGAGGCGGGTTGGCAAAAATGTAAACCCCTTCATGCTTTGGGCTCCTATATTCGGTCCAATTATATCTTTCACTACATTTTATCCGGTCAGGGAACATTCAGCTATTATGATAGCCATGGTACGGAGCACACCCACCAACTTTTGCCCCATCAAGGCTTTCTCATAGCACCTGATCAAATCATTAGCTACGCCGCAGATGCCGATCATCCCTGGGAATACACATGGATTGAATTCAATGGGCTACGTGCCAAAGATATTCTTGCCCAGGCAGGCCTAAGCAGGGATTATCCCATCTTCAATAACCTGAGCATAGAAAAAGGCATGGCTATCAAAGATAAAATGCGCTATCTTTCTCACCACCCCCATCTTTCATCCACTTGTGCACTGGGGCATCTTTACCTCATCTTAGATACATTAACAGATGCCTCTACTTCTAGGTGCCCCCTTGCTCACACCAAGAGAAGTGATCACTATATCTCACAGGCACTCTCTTATATCCAACAACACTATCAAGAGCCCTTGTCCATCGAAGCGCTTGCTACCTATTGCAATCTCAATAGAAGTTACTTCGGCAAACTCTTTAAAGAAAAGTGCCATGTCAGTCCACAACAATTCTTATTACAATATCGTATGGAAAAGGCAGCCCAACTGCTCCTCCAGACAGCACTTCCCATACATCTCGTTGGGCAAGCCGTAGGTTACAGTAATCAGCTTCACTTTTCAAAGGCTTTCAAATCAATCTATCACCAATCCCCCTCACACTATCGTCAGACGGTTTGATCACATA
>JBOFEH010000213.1:0-6483 GCA_051647765.1 Cellulosilyticaceae bacterium
GAAATAGATGGATTGATACCAGTGCCAGTAAGTCCTAAGAGGTACCGCAAGAGAGGCTTTAATCAAGCCTATGATTTGGCAAGGGAAGTATCAGTCCATACACATGTACCAGTATATGATCTGTTAAGGCGTATACGAAATACCAAACCTCAGTCTGAATGTACTAAGGCGCAAAGGGCAAGTAATGTCAAAGGAAGCATAGGGATAAACAGTCAAAATCTACAAAAAATAGACAAAATACTTAAGAAGGTTGCAATCATTGACGATATTTATACTACAGGGAGTACGGCTAGAGAGTGTGCAAAGATGTTGCAGCAGTGCTTCAAAGGAGAGATTGAACAAATTTTTGTACTTGTAGTGGCTCGTGGAATGTAGAGGGAGGATTGAATATGGAAGTTAAAACGTGTAAAAAATGTCATAAGCTTTTTCAATATGTTACAGGTCCAGCAATATGCCCTGCCTGCAAACAAGAAGAAGAGAAAATCTTTATAGCAGTCAAAGACTTTATTAGAGAGAATAAAGGTGCAACAATCGAACAGGTGAGTAGAGAAACAGGTGCGTCAGTAACACTCATTGAGAAGTTTCTCAAACAAGGAAGATTAGAAGTTGCAGAAGGATTAGATATAGAGCTTACGTGTGAGCGTTGTGGTAAGTCTATTAAGACCGGGCGTTATTGTGATCAGTGTAAAGGTGATATCGCTGCAAATTTAGATACAATGGCAAAAGGTATTCGTAGCAGTAATGTAAAAGAAGAAGATACAAAAGCCCGTATGCGATTTTTGAATAAGAACAAGTAGGCAGAGTGATTGCCTACTTTTTTTTGCCTTTTTGGGTGCGCCTTATTTTCTTGCCTAAAGTATAGTATTAATTATCCGATATAAACTATAGGAGAATGAGGTAAACTAACAAAATCTAAAAAGGAGGGTTTAATCATGAGAATTTATCAGGTAAATCAAGTGCAAAATGCATACGGTATCTCTCAAACAAAACCGATTGCTAGACCAAAAACAAAAGAAAAAGATATGGTGACGGTATCAGAAATCGCCAAAGACTATCAAATCGCGTACGGGGCAGCGCGTAAAAGTGATGAGGTAAGAGCAGACCGCGTAGCGGAGCTTAAAGCGCAGATACAATCAGGAAACTATAATGTGAGTGCAAAAGAGGTTTGTGAGAAAATCGTAAGCCAAATCGACTTGAAAGGATGAAATAGCTGATGGCAGGAATTATTTATGACCTAGAAGAGGTATTGCAAGAACAGAAGCTATGTTACGAAGGGCTATATACTCTTGCCACCTATAAGACAGAAGCAGTCATGCATAAGCAATTAGAACTGTTAGAGCAAATTGTGAATAAGGAAGAAGAGTTTATAGGACGCATGAATTATCTTGAAAAGAAGAGAGAAAGTATTCTTAAGGATATCGCTCTTGTAACAGGCTTACCTTATCAAACACTTACAATAACTGACTTGGTCCGTAAAATGGGGAAAGAGACTGAGATTAGTGAAAAGCTTTTGGATGTGAGAACACAGATATTAGAGCATATTGAAAAACTCAAATTACAAAATGACCTTAATAAGCAGCTTATTGAGCAGTCATTAGAATATGTTAATTTTACAGTTAATGCGATTCAGACTACCCAGCTCAGTCACATCCCGTCAGGGTATGGCAAGCCAGGGCAGCCGCAAACAATAGATACGAGAAGCTTTTTTGATAGCAAACAGTAAAGGAGGGCCTTATGTCGTCAATATCAAGTATAGGAAAAATGGTATCAGGACTTGTCGCTAGTCAAGTAGGCCTTCAAGTTACTGGACATAACTTATCCAATATGAATACACCGGGTTATACAAGGCAGCAATTATTGCTCCATGATAGCTCGTATGTAACAATTGGAAATAATGGTAAACAGCCGCAAAAAATAGGATTAGGCGTTAGCTTAACTGAGATTAGGCAAGTAAGAGATGAGTTTGCAGATAAGCGTTTTAGGACAGAGTCTAGCACACTCAATTATTACACTGTCAAACAAAGTGCAATTAGTGAAGTAGAAGCCATATTAGATGAGCCTCATGGCTCAGCTATGACTAAGATGCTAGATAACTTTTGGAGTCAAATGCAGAAGTTATCCACCAATCCTGGAGGCGTAGAAGAACGTCTGGCATTTATCCAGACGGCTCACGTACTGATGGAAAAAGCGAATCACATTAGTGATTCTTTAAATACATATCAGCATCACCTTAATACAGAAGTCATTAATTCAGTCAAACGTATCAATGAGATTACAAAAGGTATTTCTAGTCTTAATGAGTCGATTAATGGATTAGAGATTAATGGAGATAATGCAAACGACTTAAGAGATCAACGTAACTTATTGTTAGATGAACTGTCGCAATATATGAATATTGAGTACTATGAGGATAGAGATGGACGTGTCGTTGTCAAAGGTGAAGGGCAAACACTTGTCGATAAGCAGTTTGTAACGGAGATCAAACTCAAGCAGACAGAGCCGGGAAGTGCTTTTGTAGAGCCTATATGGGGTGATACAGGTAAACCACTTTATGCAATGGATCGTGCACTTACATCGGATAGAGGCAATGATAATGGGAGGCTTCAAGGTCTACTTGCAGCACGTGGTCGAGATGTAGCAGGGATTGATACACCATGGGAAGAGATTGCCCTTAATGATAAGCTGAGTGTTGATGAAAGTGGGAATGCTTATCTGATTCCAAAACTCCAAAAAGAGTTAGCTATTTTTATCAATCGCTTAACAGAAGTTGTTAATGAGAACTTGAATGGTATGGGGATTGATGGAAATGCAGGTGTACCTGTATTTGTACCTAAATCAAGTATAGATGGGACAGCGTTGCCAGTCTATCCAACCTATCCTGCTGACCCAACAGATACAGCGGCTATGGCACAGTATGAGGCAGATAGGCTGAAGTACCTTGCAGATATCCAAAAGCATATGACACCTGGGAACATTCAAGTCAATCCAGCGTTGATGGCAGACGGGGGATACAATAGGTTAGGAACAGTGAGCAAGCCTGGAGATGTAGGGGATAACTCCCTTGTAACCAAACTGTTGGGAGAGTGGTCTAAGTCCAGAGAGTGGCCAGGAGATGGCAGTACTGCGGCTTGTAAACCAAAAAATAAGAATACCAATTTTACAGATTTTTATGCAGAATTTGTAGCAGAAATAGGTCGTGAAGGCTTCCAAGCCAAGGGTAAGGTCAAGGAGAAGAGTACGATGGTGACAACCATTGATAATCAAAGACTTGCTATGGGTGGGGTGTCTCAAGATGAGGAACTTTCTAATATGCTCAAATACCAGCATGCGTATAATGCATCCTCACGTATGGTCAATGTATTAGATGATATGATGGATACTATTATTAATAGAATGTAAGGAGGTGCCTAATGGGCTCAGCTTTTTTTGAATATAATATTGCCATGAGCGGCCTTTTTGCGGCTCAGAGGGGGCTTGCAGTCACCTCAAATAATATTAACAATGCTGCAACACCTGGCTATTCAAGGCAGGTGCTTGGACAACGTGCCTCCAAGGCATTGCCAGGGTTTGGGGTAGGGATGCATGGTACAGGTGTTGAGACAACATCAATCAACCGTGTAAGGGACTCTTACCTAGATGTCAAACTCTGGGGCCAAAACAACAAACTCGGTGAATACCGTGTGAAGACAGAGCAAAGTTCGTTGATAGAGGGTGTATTCGGAGAACCAAGTGAAGCAGGTTTTACAAAGGTGTTTGATGATTTCTTTAAGGGGATTGATGACCTTTCTAAACTACCATCAGAGGGTGAGCGTCAAGAAGCCTTAAGACAAATGATGATTAGTTTTACCAAGTATTATAACTCTACATCACAGTCACTCACTGAGTTCCAAAGAGACCTAAACTTTGAAGTGAAGGTGAAGGTTGATGAGATTAACATGCTTGCTACACGCGTCCAAAGCCTTAATCAACAGATTTATGAAGCAGAAATGTATGGTGATACAGCCAATAGTCTAAGGGATGAGAGGGACCTTGCAGTCGATAGACTCTCACAACTTATTAATATTGAAGCAAGAGAAGTAGAAGTGCCAGATGCAAGTGGTAAGATGCAAAAGCACTTTATTATCAAAGCCAATGGGCAAACGATGATTGACCATACAGATATGAGACTTCTATCGATTACAACAAGAGACACGAAGAAGAATCCAGAAGATATTGATGGTCTTTATGATATAGGCTGGGCAGATGGTATGCCATTTGACATGGGGGATCCAAAGCTCTCAGGTGAGCTCAAAGGTGCCATTGATATGAGAGATGGACGTGGAACGGATGTTTTCAAAGATGCAGAAGGCAATCCTGTAGATTTTAATGGAAAAGGCAAGCCAGATGTAGGCTACAAAGGTATTCCTTATTATGTGCATAAGATGAATAGTTTTGTGCGTGGTTTTGCTAAGGCTATGAATGACGTCTATAACAAAGGACCAGATGGTAATCCTCTAGATCCAGCACACTACTTATTTGAAGTACCTCTTAAAGCAGATGGGACGCCAGATTACGACCAACTCACAGCGGGTAATTTTAGTATTTCAGAGAAGATTTTAGAGGATGCGAGCAATATTCGTACCAATTACGATCATATTCCGCCAGATACGAATCCTAACCCAAGTAATAACAACTTACTATTGGATTTATTAGGTCAAAAAAATAACGGAAGTATGTTCAAAGAGGGTGATCCAAAAGACTTTATGATTTCGATGTTTAGTGAACTTGCGATTAATACCCAAGAAGCTAAGATGTATCAGCAAAGTCAGACTAATATCACCAATACGATTATCCAGCAAAGAAGCTCAGTGTCACAAGTGGATACTAACGAAGAGTTTATGAATTTAGTCAAATACAATCAAGCTTATCAGACAGCGGCAAGGCTGATTAATACAATAGACGGCATATATGAAACCACCATCTTCAAGTTAGGTAGATGGTAGAAAGGAAATAAATGATGAGAATAACAAATGGTATGATCAGAAACAGTTCGCTTAACTCGCTCTATGATAATATGGGGCGTATGAACACGTTGTTTGATCAAATGAATACCCTCAAAAAAATCCAAAGACCATCAGATGATCCGATTATTGCAGGGAGATCACTCAAACTACGCCTCAATGTTATGGAGAGTGAACAACATAAAAGTAATGTGGATGAGGCCAAAGCATGGATGGATGTAACGGAGACAGCCCTTAGTAATATGACCAATATTATCAAAGAAATTCGTACCCGTGCCAACCAAGCAGCTAATGGAACGCTAACACCTGAAGATAAGAAAAAAGTAACCAATGATATTGAGCAGCTTTACAAACAGCTAGAGCAAGAGGCTAATGTCACTTATGCGGGACGCTATGTCTTCTCAGGATTTAAGACAGACCAAGAGGTTGTTTTGACAAAGCCACATACAACGAAACAAGAGATTGTGTTTAAAGAAGATACAATCTTGTCGCACGATATTACATTAGAAGATGGCACAGTAATCCCTAAAGGGACTGCGTATGCTGCGGGGGACAAACTTCCAGCAGGTACCACACTCCCGGAAGGTATGGTTAACTTAGAAGTTCTTAACTCTGTAGGAGATCAAAATATCGAATATGAGATTGGTGTAAACAATACCATTAATGTCAATACAACAGGTGTCCCAGACCTGATGAAAGATTTGATGGCGGATATCAAGTCAATGATTGCCAAAATAGAAGATCCTGCTACAACGGACGAGGCGTTAAATAAGTTCTTCACAGAGATGATTGGAACCATGGATGCGCATCTCAAGACAGTATCTGCCATGGAGTCTGATTTAGGAAGTCGACAAAACCGCCTTGAGTATACTGAGACGAGACTATCTGATGATAAGGCCAATTTGACAGCACTACTTTCTAAGACGGAAGATGTAGATGTGCAAGAAGTTTATGTTGATTTTAATACACAATATATGGTCTACCAAAGTGCATTACAAGCTACTTCAAAAGTAGTGATGAATACACTGGCGGACTTTTTGAGATAATGCTTGGATAGGTAGATTGCATCAGATGTAATCTACCTATTTTATTAATACAAAACAAGTGATAAGATAGTTTTATAAGATAGATTGTGTGGCTAAGAAGGAGGAAATACAATGATAATTGAGACATCAAAATTTGGAGAAATCCAAGTGGAAGAAAATAAGCAGATTACTTTTATAGACGGCGTGCCGGGGTTTGAACATCTCAAAAAGTATACGATGCTAGAAGATGAAGATGGGGTATTCTATTATTTACAGTCACTAGAAGATGGCGAAGTGGCATTCCCTATTGTGGATCCTTACGTGATTCACAAAGAATATGCACCTCATATTGGAGAAAGCTATTTTGAAAAGCTTGGCGGGGGATCAAGTGAAGAGTTTAGCCTTTTTGTTATCACAACCATTAGAGAACAATTAGAAGAGACCACAGTAAACCTGCA
>JBOFEH010000214.1:0-5067 GCA_051647765.1 Cellulosilyticaceae bacterium
GATTATACTCTATATGTTGTGGTTTAGACTCTTAGTTTATAAATGCCCTAAGTGTGGTCATCTATTTAACCAATATCAAATTTATACATATGAATGTAAGCACTGTAATACAAAATTTAATAAAAAGTAGAAGTAGTAAGGTAAGCATAAAATAGCCCACAATAAGTTAGCCTTCGAAGTTCACTTATTGTGGGCTATTTGTATAATAAACACTTACTTCAAAAATGTTTTTAAATACTGTGCTGTTTTAGAATCTGCTGTTGCCAAGAGGCCTTCTACATCCCCTTGATAAATGACCTGTCCACCTGATTCACCTGCATCTGGACCCATATCAATAATGTAATCGGACTGAATGATGACATTCGGATTGTGTTCGATGATGATCACAGAGTTACCTTTGCCTACAATCTCTCTAAGCACCTTAATCACTTTATCAACGTCTTTGAGATGTAGTCCAGCCGTTGGTTCATCTAGTATGTAGAGTATACCCTTTTTGGAGCGATTTCTACTAAGTTCTTTGGCAAGTCTAAGTCTTTGGGCTTCACCACTTGATACAGTATTGATTGGCTGCCCTAAAGACATATAATCAAGGCCAAGGTCTCTCATATAACCTAGTTTGATTTCAATAGAAGGGATTTGCGAAAAGAAGTCATAGGCTGAGTCCACATCCATTGCCAGTACCTCTGAAATATTCTTGCCATTATATTTAATTTCTAGCACCTCATCTGTATAACGCTTGCCATTACATTGTGGGCAACAAGCTTTAAGATCACCAAAGTAATGGACATAGGACTCTGTATAACCTTTGCCTTTACAAGTTGGACAGCCCCCTTTGTCATTATAGGAGTAATAGCCAATGTGATTAAGTTCTAGCGCCTCTGCCTCAGGACACTTAGCAAATAACTCTCTTATAGGGTCCATTAGCTTCATATAGGTTACAGGTGTAGATGTTTTAGACTTACTAAGATCTCTTTGGGATAGACAGTAGACCCTCTTAATGGATTCATATCCACTTATCTGTTCATACTGCCCAGGTATTATCCTAGCAGTCTCTATCTTGGATTTTAATGCTTTATAAAGGACCTCTATAGCAAGGGAGCTTTTGCCTGAACCTGATATACCTGTGAAACAAACCATATTTTTGAGTGGGATTGTCACATCAACATTTTTAAGGTTATTTTCTGTTACACCTGTCAGGACTATTTTTTCTTGACTCGCGATAAGTTTAACTTGAGGCGTTTTGTGGATGGCTTTAATAGCAGTACGCAAGATGGATGATTCCATCTCAAAAATTTCTTTTGGCGTACCCTCAGCAATGACTCTTCCCCCATATTTACCTGAACCTGGTCCGATTTCTATCACATGATCGGCTGCTTTGATAAGATCAAGATCATGTTCAATAGTAATAATAGTATTCCCATTCTTTTGCAGTAAATCGATAATTGCAATGACTTTTTGATTGTCATAGCCATGGAGTCCATCTAGCGGTTCATCAATCACATACATAAGTCCCATGAGATCTGAAGAGAGTTGACCGGCTAGTCTGAGCCGCTGGTACTCTCCCCCCGAAAGGGAGTCTGTTCTCCTATTAAAGTTCAAGTAACCTAAGCCGATTTGGATGAGCCATGCGATGCGGGCTTTTAATTCATTGAGTACAGCAGTTACTAGGTCTTTCTTCGTATCAGGGATATGGATTTGTGAAATATATTGCTGAAGACCATTTAGCTCCATCTCCCCAACTTCAAAGAAAGTCTTATCCAATAATCTTACTTGATTTCTTGAAGGCTTGATGCGTGAACCTTTACAGGTAGGGCACTCTATATCTGTCAGACATTTTTGGAAGTATTCCTCTTCTGCTTGTGTTAAGGGCTGTTCCAGTCTTTTTTTGTATTCCTGCTCAATCCATGTTAAAATGCCTCCAAAACCAATTTGCTCACCCTCTTTACCTCTATAGTTTGGGAGAGCCTTGGTATAGCCTTCGGGACGTAGAAGCGTAAAGGTCTCTGAACCTATTCCATATAGGAGAATATCTTTCACTTCTTGTGATAATGCACTATAAGGGCTTTCCCAAGAAAAACCATAGTGCTTAGCCAGGCTGTATAATTCCATATAGGCATAAGGTTTAGTGATATTATAGGCATAGGAATAAAACGCTCCCTTATTGATCGGTTTATGAGGGTTCTGAATGACCAGATCTGGATGCGTCACACGCTTGATGCCACTTCCCATACAATCTTGGCAACTGCTCCTTAAGTCATTAAAGGAAAAAGTATTAGGAATAACATCTACCCAGAACCCGTAATGCACTGGGCATGAGTAGGTTTCATAGAATGCCTCTAACTCCGTATCCACTAGGTCTTCCATCGGCTCAATGACGATACGACCATCGGTTTTGCTCACCGCATTCTTTAAGATATTGATACTACGTTTAGAGAGAACTTCTTCTGCCGTCACTGTTCCTACCACCACACGTATCGGCTTTGATCGGTCTGTGATACTGACCCAATCCCTCAAATTTTGTCTCATCCCCTCCACAATCACCCATCTAAAGCCATTACTTTTAAAAGTCTCCAACTGAGTTTGAAGCTCTAAGTCTAACTTTAAGTATACTTCAAAGCTCACTTCATATTTTTTGTTTTGTCCTCTTGTTTCTAAGCGGTGAATGAGCTCATTTAACCTAATCGTTTCATGAACCGCCTCACATTCTGGACAACTACATCTACCAAGCACAGAGAATAAGGTACGCATATAGGCACTCATTTCTGTTATTGTCCCAACAGTCGACCTGGGGTTAATGGGTGCTCTCTGCTTCTTGATACTTACCACTGGTACCAGCCCATCGATATGGTCGATATCGGGTTGTCTCATCTGTTTGGTATAACGCTTTACTTGATCAGATAGACAATCCAATAGCCTACGCTGCCCGGCGGCATAAATGACATCATAGGCCAGGGTTGACTTCCCTGAGCCACTTACCCCTACGAGAACTGTATGTTTATGATGAGGTATTGTAACGTTCTCATTCTTGAAATTATGTTCTCTAATACCTGTAATGCTTACAAAATTTTTCATAGTATCTCCTTTTCTTATCCATTGATTGTTTCATAATTATTCATCAACTTTGAAAAGTTCTTATTAAAAATTTATTATTTGAGAGAGTGTTAAGTAGGCTAACAGTATTCCCTCTTGAGTTGATAACCCAGTTTTTCAAGCCCTTTAAGCTGCCTATTGTTCGTGATCGGTTCAGCATACCTCTCGGCTAAGCCATAGCGAACGAGCCATTCATAATTGATCCCAAAGCCATGCGGTCTGGTTGGGAGTTTAAAATCCTTAATGGTACCATAAGTTTTGAGGTGCGCAATGATGGGTCTGTACACCCGTTCGGTTTCTGATCTGAGATACATTTCACCATCCTTTAAGGCTTGGTGGATGATGGTGACGTCTAACCCTGCTTGGATGATGGAATCATAGGTTTTGACAAAGAGCTCTGGATGGAGTGCTTTCCCTTGTTTGATAATCTCTCTTTCAGGTAATAGACCTTTTTTAGCAACTTCTAACCACGCAAGTCCTTCATTAAAAAAGGTCATAAAGTAGTATGCATTCTCTACGTCCCCTTTTACTTGGAGGTTCTTCTCCACTTTATTCAAGTAATAGACCGCGTTGGCAAACCCAAGTAATTGCTCAATTTCCTGCTCACGCTTACCTAAATAGAAGGCGTCTTCAAACAGGTCCTCTACTTCTTCATCTTCACAGAAAAGCATTGTGCCTTTTGAGAGTGCACAATAAAAAACATCTGATAAGTCTGTACTGTTCAGATACTTTGTTAAACTTGAACAAGTAAACAGGGTAAGATTGACCCGTACATCCTGCTCTAATAGACACAGATGAGCGGGTCCAGTATAACTATCCTTATAAATCAATACCAGCTCCAGATCTGACCATTCCCATACCACATCATGGCTCGTACTCCCTATCAATATGGCAGCTATACAGCTCTTATCCTCCCTCACTTTACTGAGAATAGATTCTGTTGCTTCTTTAAAGGCCTCTTGTAAGCTTCTATCCAACATTTAACCACTCCTCACATCTCTTAGTTTCTTTGCTAAGCATATGCCCATCCTTCTCAACACCTCTAATATCTCCTCTTGCTTCTATCCAACATTTAACCTAGAAGTTAAATTGTAAGAAATACTCTAAAAATTGTCAATATATTATCTCGTACAGCTATAAAAAAAAGCGCTAACCTCAGAGATTAGCGCTTTTCTTAATAGCTTATCCTAATTAAATAAAAATGGTACTCCTAAAACTGTAATCACCCATTATGAATATGTGCTATAACCTTTCCACAATACGGACAATGTGTGCTCTCATTCAACGCCAGACGCATATCCAAACTTTTATTACAGTGAGGACATTTATAAAACAGCGCTGATAGTGCTAAATCAATGATAATAAAAATAATTGCTATTATATAATGTTCACCAAAGCCTACAAAGGCCGCTGCAATAAGTATTATGATGATAGATGCACATTTCATCAGCTTAAGTTTTGTAATTGTATCATACAACATATGATTCACCACCTCCCCATGACACTTTTTCATCTCTTTTACGAGGTCGTCCTAGCGTAAAAGATCCTAATGAAAGCTAATGGCTATCCCTTTAACCCTTTCAATTTGCATCGCTATATTCCACGATGTGCTTCATCACACTTGGCATCTGTCGAAGCTCTGTCGCAAAGAAACTTGGGAATGCTTGTACCTGATCCAGTTCATCCAAGTCAATCCAATGCAGCATCTCTTGTGCGCCATTTTCTGTAAAAGAACGGCACACCACATTTTCAATATCTAGCGCTGGCTTCATTAGGAAGAACATCGCAATCTCATGAAATCTTTCTCCACTCATCTGCTCTACAAAGAAACTCTCATAGAAAAATACAGCTCTGTCGATCTCCATACTAATCCCCAGTTCTTCCTGCACCTCTCTTTTAATCGCCTGCTCACAAGATTCATTGAGCTTGACACGCCCACCTACACTATAATAATAAGGTGCCTTTGTATTTTTCACC
>JBOFEH010000215.1:0-6754 GCA_051647765.1 Cellulosilyticaceae bacterium
CTGTTCCTACTACAGGCACACTTCACCTCGGCCTCGTAGGCGGTACAAACCAACAGCTCTATTTGTCGCTATACGGCGCATCTGAAAATCAACTCATTGCTTATGTGGAAGACAAAGATAATAAACTTTCACTCTCAGAGCCTGTAGAAGCAGGGACTTATTATGTCAAAGTCAATACAACGCCTAGCAGCTCTGCACAGGCCTATAGACTATCCTCATCATTCAAAGGCATTTCATCCGCAGTTGATACACGTACTAATTTCAAAAAATCTGAAGCAAGCAAAATTTCTTTAAATCAAAAAACAACAGGGCAATTAGGCTATAGCGCTGCCTCTGGAACCAAAAACACTGAAGATTGGTTCATGTTCACCATTGATGCTAATCAGAACACTAACTTCTCACTCACATTAAGCGCTGACCTTAATGCACGCCTTCTCGTATCAGATGACAAAGGCAAATCATCTATTATCGATACCAGAGGCAAAGGACAAACACTTACTGCAAATAAATTCCTCACAAAAGGAACTTATTATGTGCAGCTCCAAACACTTAATGGCGCAGGATCTTATACCTTATCCGTAAAATAATTTTCCTTTTATTACATAGGTCACCTCCGCAAGAGTCCTTTGGTATATAAACACAAAAACTGTTTATATTAAGACCATACCAACTACTACTGTGAGGTGACTTTTTAATGGTATTAACACAAAAAGAAATGACTACGATCCAAGATTTACAAACACAAGAACAGTCTTGTATCGACAAATATGCTAAGTATGCCAATGAGGCGCACGATCCTATCCTCAAAAATTTATTTAGTACACTCGGGCAAGAAGAACAAAAACATTTCCAATCTCTTGGTCAAGTGCTAAATGGTCAAGTACCAGCTTGTGACTGCAACGACAACAAAGGTAAAATGTATCAACCTATTCCTACTTACGGACAAGGGAATACCTCTGAGGCCAAAACACATGACTGCTTCTTAGCAACCGACTGTATTGGTACAGAAAAATTAGTTTCTGGAGAATACAATAATGATGTCTTTGCTTTTGGTGACTCTGATGTACGCAAACTATTAGCAGACATCCAAATCGAAGAGCAAAATCATGCAGAAATGCTTTACAAATACAAAGTTGCAAATGGTATGGCATAAGCCTTTTCTACAAGATGAAACAAGGACATCTCCTAGAGAGGTGTCCTTGTTTCATTATGATCTTTAAGCTTCAATGTATGAGAGTACATCACACTACATATGACCGTCGTTAATGGTGAGACAATCACAAGTCCTATACAACCAATCAATGTATGCAGTACCTCTGATGCAATAGATTTGGAATTAAAAATACTCATCATCGGCGTGCCTTGTGCCATATAGACCATCATCACTGTAATAAAACTTCCCATATAAGCTAGGAGCAGTGTCGTAGCTTGTGACCCCACTACTGATCGCCCTACATTAAAGCCTGAGATTAGAATTTCTCTTTTTGTAATCTCAGGTTTCTTATCCACGATTTCCTCAATAGCTGCAGAAATATCTATGGCCAAATCCACAATAGCCCCCGAACATGAAAGGTATATGGCTGATTGATAAATAAGTGTCAAATTAAGGTTACCAAACCCTGCATAAAGCAGAGATTCTGACCAAGGCATGACAGCCCCATGTATCTTAAATATTTGGCCGAATACCATTGCCATCACACAAGTCACAAGGGATGCGCAGGTTGACCCTAGTATGGCGCAATAAGCCTTTTTGGTAAATCCCGCCACGAGCAAAAGTGTAACTGTTGCCATAGTGAGGCCAATGACTAACGCCAATAGCATAGGATGATACCCTTTTAGGAGCAGAGGCACGAGCAGCTTCCATATACAGAGCATACTAAATAGAAATGAAATCATTGTTCTCACACCCACAGACCCCGAAAAAAGTACCAATGCTAGTAAGAATATCCCCAATAACATCAATTCAAGATTGATGCGGTAGTGATCCACCATATTCGCAAATAGTATCTCCCCTGATAGGTCTTGCTCCAAGATTACAAAAGCCTTGTCACCTACTTCAAAGATTTTGTCAAACTCCATCTTTCCCGCCAGTAGATTAACCGCCTCCACTTGTTTTCCTTTGTGACTTCCACTTAATATTTGAATCTCACAGACCTGGGCACCTTGTCTAATGAGTCCCGTATCCATAATACCACTCTCATCCGTTGTCACAACCTTTGCCTTGACCCCTTCCGAGTTGCTATACATTTGCTTCTCAAATCCTGTTGGAAGCATCAATAAGACGATACTGGCTACCAGGCAAATCAGTGAAAAGACAATATTTTTATTGTGTAGTGCTTGTTTGATATATCCCATGTTAGGCCTCCTTGTTTTTGCCGATACATTTCTAAAAAAGGCTAAGGAAGTGGGGGCTTCCTTAGCCTCTATTCAAAACTTTTTCATCAAGCTGTTTTATTTTAAATCACAGATTGTTACAAGTTTTTTGAAGATGTCTGTATTATCATAAGACCCTCCAAAGATTTCTGCACCCACGCCCATTGCATAAACTGGTACGGGTACACCTGTATGTGAATAAGAAGTCCAGCCTATCCCTGCTTTGTTATTTAAAATATGTGTCAGTGTCACTGAGAGCGGCTCATACCCGCCATAAAGTGCATCTACCTCTTGGCCTTTTGTACGGCTATCACTTGATTTCATTGTTTCTTCAAAAGCTTTAGCTAGTTTTTTGTACTCATAATCTGTAAGTACAAGGTGCGCTTTTGCTGGATTTTTGGCTTCTGGGTCTTTCGCTGTCATCAGACCAAAATTCTCCTTGATGATTGGTAAGACATCTTCTAATTTGCCCTTACCAGCGCCTACTGATTGTTTGTAATATCCTATAAGCTCATCAAAAGCCACATAGGTCATTTTTTGGTTATCTAATAAATTAAAGGCTGTATTGTAGCCTGTAGTTGCTTGACCAATTGTCATACCACCTGTCTCATGGTCCCCTGTCACAATAATCAATGTTTCATCAGGGTGCTTTTTTGCAAAGTCCATTGCAACTTGAATCGCTTCATCTAGCGCAATCACATCTTGAATATTGGCTCTTGCATCATTCGCATGTCCTGCCCAGTCAATCTTGCCGCCCTCTACCATCATGAAGAATCCCTCTTCATTATCTAAAACATCAATCCCTTTTGACACAAAGTCCTTGAGTCTTAAGGCGTCTTTTGGTGCATCTAAATCATAATGAAGTGCCTTAGAATCTTGTAAATCTGGACTCACTGCATACACTTTGCCTGAGTCACTACCAAGTGCCATAATCTCTTCTTTGTCATCTGCTATGTAATAACCTTTATTCTCTATGATTTCAAAGGCATCTTGCTGATCTTTATTCTTGCCTGTTGGCTGTGCTAATGAGCCCCCACCAAAGTAATCAAAATCACTATCCGCCAGTTGAAGCGCTATGTCATACATACTGCTACGAGATGCTACATGGGCATAAAACGCAGCTGGTGTGGCATGGTCAATAGACACACTACTTACAATCCCTATTTTGTAACCCTCTTTTTTGAGTTTCTCTGTAATACTCTCTGGTTGTGTCTTTTTATCCACACCAAGTCCAATCACCCCACTATGGGTTTTGATGCCACTTGAAATAGCTGTTGCTGTAGATGCTGAATCTGGGCAAAATGATGTGGCATCCTGTGTTGTAGCAGACCCCACTACAGGAAACTGTGTAACAGCCAACTTCTCAAGTTCCACCCCTGTATTGTTCTTAGTCCCCATATAAACCTGTGCGGCATTAAGCTGCACATAACTCATCCCATCCCCAATAAATGTAAAGATATATTTAGGCTTCTTGTAAGCCCCTACTTTTGCCTCTACTACATGGCTATTATCTGTATTATTTCCCCTCGCCGCACTCACCAACCCAAATCCAGTCAACGTCCCCGATGCTACCACAACACATGATAAAGCTGCAAGCCATCTTTTCATACTCTTATTCATAGACCCTACACCATCCCTTTACACTATTTTGTTGTTTCCGCTTGTTTTCATGATGAGTATACCTGCGTCATGTTAAGACCAAAACAACCTTTGGTTAGGATGATGTTAGATTCATGTTAAAAGCGCCCTATACCCCTACTTAGGTATAAGACGCTGAGATGATCTATGTTCTGCTACTACTTCTAACGTTTATTTTTGTTACCTGGATGATACTTCGGTGATGCTGACTGCTTCTTAGGAGGCGCCACTTGGAACGCCTTGCTCACCTTTTTATCATGTAGTTCTGGCTTATTTCCCATAGTTTTCTTAAGACTGACTGCATGCTTATGGGCAGCAGATACTGTCCACTGTCTATCAATGAGCCTCACATCAATCCCAGTCTCCTCCAATAGTCTCTGATAGATTTCATTACACTTATCCATTGCACTAGAAACCTGCACCTGCTCCTGAGACTTATTTCTACGCTTCTGTTTCAAAAACTCACGGGCTGCTCCCTCATTTTGAAACACACACTCATTGGGCACACGCTGCTCCTTCTGAGCTGTTCCTACCCTACACAGAGAGAATCCCTCTAGCTTCTTCTTAACGTCACATCTTAATACTTTATCACCTAAAACACAGTACATTGTTTTGTTCCTCATTGATTCCATAAATTTTTACTCTTTAGTATACCACATTTTTATGATAAGCAATCCTCAAACTCTTACCCTTTACAATTTCCTGGATGATAATAGCCTCAAACCCAGCTAATTTGCCAAGTGCTATATAATCTTCTTTTTCAAAAAACTGAAACCCTGTTTGTGTATAGGAGAGTTTTTGAATATTTTGCATTAGTTTATAATATTTTTTTATTTCTTGAATGCCTACTTATCTATAGACTTCATACGTATTGTCAACTCCCCCCTAAGTATTTTCTCAAAACTATGTAAAGTTAGCTTGACATAGTTTGCTAACGTGATATACTACAAGTATGTAAAGCTAACTTTACACCATTTCAAAAAGGAGTATTCGGTCTATGAATAATAGGTTAGAGGAAATTAGAAAACAAAAAGACATTACTCAAGAAGAATTAGCCGCTGTATTAGAAGTTTCTAGACAGACCATTAGTTCTTTAGAAAAGGGCAGGTATAATCCTTCGATTATTCTTGCTTTCAAAATTGCACGTTATTTCAATATGTCCATCGAAGACATATTCATATTTGAGGAGGATTCTAAAAATGATTAATAAGAAAAAGAATGGCTGCGTTATTTTGATTTTGACTGGTATTTTATTGGCCGTAGTAGGATTATTATTATCCGCTTTTGCAACAGATGGAACTGTTATTGCAAGAGTGGCCTCTCTTGGCTTTGGACTTGGTTTTGGAATCATAGGGGGTGGGATTGGTGCTCTATATAAAATGAATCGTCTTGAAAAAACACCTGGTAAATCCAAGCAAATGGAAATTGACTATAGGGATGAAAGAAATGCTATGATTAGGGATAAAGCCAATGCAAAAGCAGGCGAGTTTTCCAACTGGCTGGTATTATTAGTTGCCTACCTTTGCATTATTATGGGCTACCCTACATGGCTTGTGCTCCTTATCTTAGGTGTGTTCTTATCTAAATATATTCTTTGGATTGTACTGATTAACAGATACAATAAGACCTTATAATCCTACTTCACACTCTCTACAATGACAGGTTCAAATCGGTACGTCTGGGTGACCTCTGGATATTTATCATGGTCCACTTCGCTTAGAAACATATCTATCGGTCTTGCAGTAACCATACAGTCTCCATAGAGTGCTTTATAAATCACAAGTATCTCTCTTGTTTCTGAATGAACTGCAAGATCTATGAGTAAATAATGATCTCCTTTAAAGTGTTTAAAGATTGTTCCTTTGTATTGCTTCAAATCAATGTTTTGCATCTTCTGTCTCCTTTATTTGCTTTAATGATGTTTACACGGCTAGGTTCTGCTGGCTATGCCTTACGCTCCCATAGGGTAAAGCGATAAGTAATGCCTTGTTCTTCCCTCCTGTCGCTACTTTCTATGAGCCTAAATTCATGCTCATAATCTATAAAATAAGTGTCTCCTTGGAAGCTTTGGTCAATGCCTGTGATATACAGCCTCTTGGCATAGGGATAAAAAAGCTTATAAATCTGTGCCCCTCCAATAATCATGAGGGGCTTATTCCTATACTCTGCCACGAGTGAGTGTATTTCATGATACACTTTGACTCCTTCTGCATGAAACTGCCTATCTCTCGTCAGTACAATATTCTCCCTACCGGGCAGGGGCCTTCCTATACTCTCAAAAGTCTTTCTTCCCATAACGATTGTTTTTCCTAATGTGTGCTCTTTAAAATACTGCAAGTCCTCAGGAATATGCCACGGCATCTGGTTATCCCGTCCAATCACATGATTTTTGGCCATCGCCACAATCATCTCCATCATTTCTTGGTCATCACCTCTTTCTGTTAATGCACGCTATCAATGTTTGGTGTTTTGAAGCTACTATATAGTCTTTCAACCACAGCATCATACTGTTTCTCATCTTCGCTTGGGTAATCAATCTCAAAGGTATTGCTAGAACCTTCTCCTACAACGACTGTACGATAATACATTCTATCACCCTCTTCCCAGGAGAGCACATATTTGTTACCTTTTTGAAATTGATACAAAATATGTTCTGTACTATTAACGGCCTCTTCATAGGCACTCTTGGCTGTCATATCCTCTAGATTATTACTGCCATAAACAATAAGGCTTACGTCTTTTT
>JBOFEH010000216.1:0-1627 GCA_051647765.1 Cellulosilyticaceae bacterium
ATAGAACTTCTGAGAATTGAAGGTTTGAATCGTTACAAATAAATAGTCCTTATTGTCCGGTATGTGCCCACTGTAGTAGAGTTCCCCAAAATTCCAATCCATTAATACTCGCCTAAAAATAGCTAAGCTTTGCTTAAGAATCTCCTGCTTATGTGCAACAAATAACAACCGTCCTTTTCCTTCTCTATTATTTCGCCTGAAACGCTTATAGTCTAATGCTGAGATAACGGTTTTCCCAACACCAGTAGCTGCTACTACAAGATTTTTGTAGAAACCATAGACTTCACGCTCTACACGCAGTCGTTCCAAGATTTCCTTTTGGAAGTAGTTTGGCAGAATAGCACTTTCTATTTGATACCCTTCTCTTCCTTTGTATCTTTCATTGTTTAATGCCTGTTTTAACCGATCGCCGTGCGCCTTCGTGAAGCTTACAAATTCATCATCATTCCAATAGGCCTCAAAAGTTGCCCCAAACTTATCAATCACATCTTTTGAATCTTTTTCCGTTACCTTTACATTCCACTCTAAACCACTTACCAGTGCGGATTGTGATAAGTTGGATGAACCAATATACGCCGTTGAAAAACCTGTATCACGGTGAAACATATAAGCCTTGGCATGATGTTTGGTGCGCTTGGTATCATAAGAAATTTTCACCTCTGTATTGGGAAGACTGGCCAAGAATTCAATCGCATGATAATCCGATGCCCCCATATACGACGTCGTGATCACACGTAGTTGATGATCTTTTGTAAAGGTCTCCAATGCTTCTTTTAAGCATCTGAGTCCTGACCACTTAATAAAGGATACGAGCAAGTCTACCCGTTCACAACTAAGCATCTCTAGTCTGAGTTCTCCAAAGAGATTGGGCTCATTCTTTGCATTGGTAAAAAGCATTGTCTGGGATAACGGTGTCATAGGCCTTAATGTCTGATCCGGCCGATCAATCCCATATAGCATCTCCGCTTCATCTTCTACCTGCTCTTCTTCAAATGCTTCTCCTCTACTCACACTGAGCTGTTCTATCACTTGATTGACAAGCCCTACCTGCCTTGTCAGCTTATCCTCCTCTTTGATCCGCTTATCCTCTTCAATTTGCTTTAATGCCAGTTGAATAACCTCAGTCAAGTGCCTGGACAACACATGGTCAGCTTCACCTTGCTCAAGCGGTTCTCTTATCACCAAATGGTCACTTTCTGCCAAATACCTACTCAGTGCCTTCGTAATGACCTTTTCATATAAGCCTTCTTTATACATATTCCTTCTCCCCTCATCGTTATTTCACACCTGATATTATGAGCATGCCTTTGTTAGCGTGCCATCTCTGCAAAAGAAGGTGTAAACACATTATTCAAACAGCGATAACTGCTGCTTATTTGTTTCAAACTTCTTTAAATAGGCAAATACATCCTCAGGCTTGTAGAGTATATTGTGTTTTGCACATGTCTTTTCAAAAATCTCCATTAGATGTTTATGATTTTTGCTATCACACATATAGGATTCGCCATAGGTTCGGATATATTGATTCTTTACCCCTGGAAACAACTTATCCAGCTGCTCATAAAAATATTCTCTATTCCCTTCTCTCATGGTGACCCCAAAACCAAAACAAATGATACCACGTACA
>JBOFEH010000217.1:0-22253 GCA_051647765.1 Cellulosilyticaceae bacterium
GTATGTTTATAAGTTACTAAAAGGTAAAAGAATAATTAAATAAAATATAAAATTTTTTAATAATTTAAAATAATTAAAGTATATATATTGACTTGAAATAGCTTTACATATATATTAATTATATAAAAATTTTTAGAAAATTGACAAAAAATAAGAAAGTTGAGAAAAAAAGTGGATATCTATGTACTTAATATCTCAAGTAAAATGAATCAAAAAATAGAAGAAAAATTAGGTCAAGTCTCTTTAAAAATTAGACTTCAGATTGAAAAATATAAAAGGCATGAGGATGCAGTTAGGAAATTATATAGTGAATTAATGGTTAAAAAGATTATTAAAGAAACACTTTATCTAGTGGAGGACCAAATCAATATACAAACAAATGCTTATGGAAAACCTTTTGTAGAAGGGTATCCTAAGTTTCATTATAATGTATCACATTCGGGAGATTGGATTGTATGTGCGGTAGCATCCAGCCCAGTAGGCATAGATGTGGAAGAAATAGGGGATATAGATTTAGATATTGCAAAACGTTTTTTTTCGCCGAAGGAAGTAGACTATCTATTTAGTAAAGATTTAGCATATCAGAAAGAATGTTTTTTTGAATTATGGACATTGAAAGAAAGTTATATTAAACAGATTGGGGTGGGGCTTTCAATGGATTTGAAAGATTTTTCAGTAATAAAACAAAAGGACAAAGAGTTTGTAGTGTCAGAATCTCAAGGACAAGAGAAGTATTTAAAACAGTATACATTGGATGAGAAATATAAATTAGCAGTATGTACGGGAGAAAAATGTTTTCCTAAGCAGCTCATTTATTTTAGTGATGCCTAATCACTAAAATAAATGAGCTGATGATAACATACCATAATACAAATGAATAGATACAGGGGAGGATAAAATGCTTAATATTGATTTGAATAGCTTAGAGGAAATAAGTACAGAGGATTTAGTAAGCATAAAAAATATTAATGCTCAGGATATTGCAATCATAGGGTTAGCAGGGCAATTTTCAAAGGCGGACGATATAGATGCTTTTTGGGAGAATCTAAGAGAAGGTATAGATAGCGTAGATATTTTGCCTAAAAATAGACAACAAGATATAGAACGCTATTTGTCAAATTATAGACCACAGTTATGTGGAGTAGGTTATGATAAAGGCAGTTACATTGAAGCTATAGACAAATTTGACTACAGCTTTTTTAAAATGTCACCCAATGAAGCTAATTTAATGGACCCAAGCCAACGTTTGTTTTTACAAACAGCATATCATGCCATAGAGGATGCAGGGTATGGTGGAGAAGCGCTGTTTGGGACGCAGACAGGAGTTTATTTAGGGTATAATGCAGATGCACTATTCGCATACCGTAATTTGATTGCGGATAACAATCCAGAGTTATTAGCCATGGCAGTACCAGGAAATTTAACTTCTGTTATTTCAGGAAGAATTTCGTATTTATTAGATTTAAAAGGACCTAGTTTATCTGTGGATACAGCATGTTCTTCTTCATTAGTAGCCATTCATCTAGCATGTCAAGCCTTACGTAGTGGAGACTGTAGTATGGCATTAGCAGGTAGTATTAGACTGAATATGCTTCCAATTAATCGCACACAAAAACTAGGTATTGAATCTTCAGATGGCATCACAAGAACCTTCGATGAAAAATCAGATGGTACAGGAAATGGTGAGGGGATGGCTGTTGTGATGCTTAAGCCACTATCTGATGCCATCAATGATAAAGACCATATTTATGCTGTTATTAAAGGGAGTGCAATGAATCAGGATGGAAGTTCTATTGGGATTACAGCGCCTAATGTGAAAGCACAGGAAGAGGTTATTTTAAGTGCTTGGAAGAATGCTAATGTATCACCAGAGTCTATATCATATATTGAAGCCCATGGGACAGGGACAAAGTTAGGTGATCCTATTGAAATTGATGCTATTACTAGAGCATTTGGAAGATATACAGACAAAAAACAGTTTTGTGCGATTGGTTCGGTTAAGACGAATATGGGACATTTGGATAATGCAGCGGGGATGGCTGGATTTGCCAAAGCAACACTTGCCTTAAAAAAAGGGATGATTCCACCACATCTCCATTTTGAAACCCCAAATAGCAAGATTGATTTTGAAAATGCACCGGTATATGTTAATACAGAATTGGCAGAGTGGAAGTGTGAAGGGTATCCAAGAAGATGTGGGATTAGTGCATTTGGATTAAGTGGGACAAATTGTCATATTATATTAGAAGAAGCACCAGCTATAGAGGCTATGATAGAAGAAAATAAGCTATGCGTTGTAACACTTTCTGCCAAATCACCTCATGCGCTTAATAAACTTGTGGATAGCTACCAAAAATTTGAATTCCAAGAAAATGCAACACTTGAAAAGATAGCTTATACCACAAATATAGGAAGAGGTCACTATAAATACCGATTGGCTATTGTTGCAAAAAATTTAGAGGATCTTAAATCAAAATTAGCACTTATCAAAGAACCTTACCATCAAATTCAAGGAGAGGATATCGTATTTGGTGACGGAGGGACAGTCTGTGAGCGTGAAGTAGTGATGTGTGAGGTATATGATCTTGCTCATTATTATGTGGAAGGTGGGACAATTGATTGGAATGCTCTGTATAAGACAAATAATCCAGGCAAAACAAGGCTTCCACTATACCCATTTGAGGAAACAAGATGTTGGGTAGAGCTCCCAGAAACCAAAGTAGTAAAGGAAATAAGTGATGAAATTGCTGCAACCACAGTAAATCAAATCAAGCAAAATAATGTCGAACCTCTAGGTAGAGAGGAGGGGGAGTATACTGAACTTGAAATGTGCTTAGCTCAAATATATGGAGAAGTGCTTGGGTTTGATAGCCTCAACATTTATGATGATTTTTATGATTTAGGTGGGGATTCCATTATTGCTATGAAAATTGTTCACTTGATTGAAGAACGCATAGGTGTAGAAACAGATATGTCAGAGTTGCTTGAATGTATTGGCGTAGCTGATTATTGTGAGGTTTTACAAGGAAAAATACCTGAAAGAGTACATGGAGAAGATGTATCCCTTGAAGTGTTAGATGATGTGGCTATGCCGATAATAGTGCAAGAAGACATTTGTTGCGAAGCATCAGCAGCACAACAAAGAATGTTTTTAATGAGTCAAAATAAAGATTTAAGTGCAGCTTATAATATTACCAATGCTATTAGCATAAAAGGTGAAATCCATAGAGAGCAAATAGAACAAGCATTTAAAGCATTAATTGAGAGGCATGAGTCCCTAAGAACCTCTTTCAGGATGGTTGAAGGGGAGATTATGCAGCTTATTCATCCGAGCGTACCGTTTAAAGTTCACTATTTTGAAAATCAAGATGAGAATGTAGATGAAATGATTAAAGATTTTGTCAAGCCGTTTAACCTTGAGGAGGCACCATTATTAAGGGTTGCACTGATTCAATGTGCACCACAAAGTTATGTTTTTGTAATGGATTGTCACCATATTATTTCAGATGGATTCTCTGTTAATATTATTAACAATGAATTTGTTAAGCTGTATTTTGGTCAAAAATTAGAACCAATGACTTATCAGTATAAAGATTATGCATCGGCTCAAAATGAGCTTAAAGTCAGTGAAGTATATGAGGGACATAAGGCGTATTGGGCAAATCAGTTATCTGGAGAACTCCCTATACTCAGCTTGGCAACAGATTATGATAGACCAACGCAATTGGATGTGAGTGGTGACGTTTATCGCTTTAAAATTGACCAAGAACTTGTAGAAAGACTCAATCAATTAGCACATAAAAATAGTGCCACTTTATATATGGTATTACTTTCAGCCTATAATGTATTGCTTTCTCAATATAGTGGACAAGAAGATATTATTGTGGGAACACCTATTGCAGGAAGAAATAAGGGTGACTATAACAATGTTATAGGAATGTTTGTTAATACGTTAGCACTTAGAAATTATCCTGAGAAAAACAAGTCCTTTGAAGCATTCCTACAAGAGGTAAAACGTACAACGTTAGATGCTTACAAGCATGAAGCCTTCCAGTTTGAAGATTTGGTTGGAATGTTAGGCATCAGACGTGATCAGACAAGAAATCCTTTATTTGATACGATGTTTGCACTGCAGAATTTAGGATTTGAAGCACTCAATCTCGGAAATATTGCCTTTAATCCATATCCTATGAGTACCCATACATCTCGTTTTGATTTGATGTTTAATGCTATTCCAGTAGTAGATGGGATAGAGGTTGGTGTTGAGTATTCAACGGTATTATTTAAAGGCTCAACCATTCAAAATATGGCTAAACACTTTATACAAGTCTTAAGGTGTATTACGGATAATGAAACCCTTTTATTAGGCGAAATACAAATGCTATCAGACGAAGAAATGAATAGCTATAAGAGTGATGCATGTGCCAGAGAGAGAGACTATCCTTTAGATCAAACACTTGTAGATTTATTTAGTGCCCAGGTAGAGCGTGTGCCAAATCATATAGCTGTTCAGGATGAAACAAGTCATTTGACCTATGAAGCACTTGATAAGTATTCTGATGCGATAGCATATGAAATCAGTGCATCACAGCTCCAAAGAGGGGATCTTGTAGCTGTGATATTACCAAGAAATACAAAAACAATCGCAGCCATTATGGGGATTTTGAAATCAGGATGTGCGTATTTACCAATAGATACAGATTATCCACAAGAACGTATAGCGTATATTTTAGAAGATAGTGGCGCAAAAATGGTACTGACAGATGCTTCATCACTAGCAGATCTTGAAGCGTATGATGTAGAACTGAGAGATGTGGATGAGATGAATACGGGTAAAGGGTATCGTCCACAAAGTTTATGTGCTACAGATACGGCGTATGTGATTTACACATCAGGATCTACAGGTAATCCAAAAGGTGTAGTTGTTGAACATAGAAATGTTGTGAACTTTATTTATAATCTTAGAGAGCAGTATGGCGAGAATGTAAGTGAGGAAGATCGCTTATTAGCTACAACTAATCTTTGTTTTGATGTGAGTGTATGTGAGCTGTTTTTAGCCTTATGTTTTGGGGCAGCACTCCACTTAAAACCAACTCAAGCATTATTAGATATAGAGGGGATTGCTCGGGCAATTGTATCAGAGCGTATTACATATGCATACTTACCACCAGCATTATTAGGGGATGTTTGTATGGCCTTAAAAGGACAAGGACAACCCGTTGATCTTAATAAAATGTTAGTGGGCGTTGAACCTATTCAAGATAGGGTGTTAGCAGGTTATTTGGCACTTAACAAAGATATGGTGATTGTAAATGGTTATGGACCAACAGAGGCAACCATTTGTGCAACTTTCTATACGTATGTACCAGAAGAGAATAGCCAACGCATTGTACCTATTGGTAAACCTCTTTACAATACAAGTGTTTATTTATTAGATGCAGGTCTCAAACCAGTGCCTCAAGGGGTGCAAGGGGAGATTTGTGTTTCAGGAGCAGGATTAGCAAGAGGCTACCTACACGCAGAAATGCTAACAAAGGAGAAATTTGTAGAAAATCCATTCTGTAAGGGCGAGAGACTGTACCGAACAGGAGACTTAGGAAGAATGTTACCAGATGGCAATATTCAGTTTGTTGGTAGAGCAGACCATCAAGTGAAGATAAGAGGTTATCGCATAGAAATGGGTGAAGTAGAAGCAAAGCTCAAAGAGGTAGCTGGTGTTAAACAAGCCGTGGTATTAGCTCACGAAGATGAAACACATACTAAGTATTTATGTGCGTATGTTGTAAGTGATAAGGAAATGACAGAAGTTAAATTAGACCTTAAAACTAAATTACCAGAGTATATGATTCCAACTTATTTTACCAAGCTAGATGAAATCCCACTTACAGCTAATGGAAAGCTTGATAGAAAAGCATTACCAGAAGTTATTGGAGTAGGTCAACAAAAGACAATGTATGTCGCAGCGCAAAATGAGACACAGCAAAAACTTGTAGGGATTTGGCAGGATATGTTAGGGGTTCATCAGATTGGTATTGATGATGACTTCTTTGAGTTAGGCGGGCACTCCTTAAAGGCAGCACGTCTTGTGTATCGTATCAAAGAAGAGTTGGACGTGGATATCCCAATGACAAAAATATTTGAGATGACAACGATTAGAGTATTAGCACAGTGGATACAAACTCAAGGCATGAGTACTTCTGAATCAGAAACATGTTTCATTGAAGCCGCGAAAGAAAAGGCATATTATCCTGTATCAGCGGCCCAGTATAGAATGTATGTATTACAGCAGCTTAATCATGAAATGACCACTTATAATATGCCTTCGGTAGTAGAGATTAGAGGGGAATTTGAGTTAGACAAAGTAAACGCTGTATTCAGAGAAATTATAGAAAGACATGAAGCATTAAGAACCTCTTTCCATATGGTAGAGGGAGAAGTAATGCAAAAAATTCATGAAGTGGAAACCCTTGAACTGACAGTAAGCTATAGTCAGCAAGAAGGTGAGATAACACAACAGCAAATACAAACCTTTATTAAGCCATTTGATTTAACTTGTGCACCACTTATACGTGTAGGTGTTATTCAGACAGATAAGAATCACTATACACTTATGATGGATATGCATCATATTGTGTCTGATGGGCATACGGTGGAAATGATTACGAATGAGTTTGTAAAATTATACTGCAAACAACAACTTAATCCAGTAAAGAGGCAGTACAAAGATTTTAGTGAGTGGCAATTAAAGCAGTTTGAGGAAGGGATACTAGAGAAGGAAAAAAACTATTGGGGAAAAGTTTTTGAGGAAGAAGTCCCAACATTAACATTACCTTATGATTATACGAGACCATCAGTACAAAGTTTCGAAGGGGACCAAGTTGATTTTACAATTAATCAAATGCTTTTGGAGAAGCTTGAGCTAGTGGCAAATGAGACAGGCACAACGCTTTATATGGTTTTGTTAGCTACGTATCAAATGCTATTATCAAAATATAGTGGACAAGAAGATCTTGTTGTGGGAACACCTGTAACTGGGCGAACGACAGCGCAAATGGAAGAGATTGCAGGTATGTTTGTTAATACCTTAGCACTACGTCAGCGTATGGGGGGAGAGATGACCTATAGAGAATTGTTGATGGCGGTTAAAGAAACAGTATTAGATGCAATGGCTCATCAGAGTGTACCATTTGACCAAGTGGTTGACAGGGTTGAAAAATATAGGGATGCATCACATAATCCGTTATTTGATACAATGCTTGTATTCCAAAACTATGATATGCAAGAAACAACAGGTATGGGAGTAATTTTTAGCCCAAGGCAAATTAAAGCGAATACTGCAAAAGTAGATTTAGCATTAAATGCAGTGAGAAAAGCAGATAGCATAGCCTGTGCATTAGAGTATTGCACAAAACTCTTTAAAGAGCGTACGGTTTATCAAATAGCAAGGCATTATCTAGCACTATTAGAACAAATAGCAGAGAATGCTCAAAAACAAATTAAAGATTACCAAATGATGTCAAGTGAAGAAATCCATCTATTGAATGAGTGGAATCATACAACACATCAAGCAGGCGAGGAGAGTGTCATTGGACAAATTGAGAGACAGGCAGTAAGCAACCCAGTTGCGCCAGCGATTTCCTGTAAAGGACAAACGCTGAGTTTTGAAATGTTGAATGCAAAAGCAAATACTATCGCAGATAGGCTGATCAATGAAGGTATCCAAAAACAAGACATTGTGGGTATCATGATGGAAAATAGTGTAGAAATGGTTATTGCATTATTAGGCATTTTAAAAGCAGGTGCAGCATTTATGCCAATTCACCCAACAATGAATTTAGACCGTGTGCTGTTTATGATAGAAGATAGTGGTATGAAAATACTGCTCAAGGATGTAGGAAATACGGTAGAGGCATGTCAAACGATTATAGTACCAAGACAAGAAGAAATTGATAATACTTATGAGAATAAGAATAGGGTTACTTGTAGCCAAGATCTTGCTTATGTCATTTATACATCAGGGACAACTGGGAAGCCTAAAGGGGTTATGATTAGTCAAAATAGCTTTGCGAATATTGTTCAGTGGCATGCAAAAGATTATGGTTTCTCCACAAAGCGCTGTGCTATGCAAACATTAGGAAGTGCATTTGATGGGTTTATTCTTACATTCTTCTCAGCACTTACAAGTGGGGCACATATGGTGCTTCCAGCAACAGGAGAAAACACAGATATGAAGAGGTTAAGTGACTTAATTCATACCTATGGCGTAGATCATATTACGATGGTACCTGTATTATTGGAAGAATTCTTAGAGGCTATTAGTGAAGAGACTGCAAAACAGATTAAAAGTGTGACGGTAGGTGGAGATGCGCTTACCTCTAGAATCATAGAGTTAGGGGAAATAAAAAATCCCCAAATGGAAATTGTGAATGAGTATGGACCAACGGAGTGTACGATTATTGCCACAAGAAAGAGAAGCCCAAACAAAGATTATGTGACAATAGGTTCTCCTATAGCCAATAATCAAATTTATATTTTAGACAAATACCAAAATCTTGTACCACAGGGGGTAAATGGTGAAATTTACATAGGGGGAGCAGGTCTTGCTAAGGGATATCTCAATAGACCAGAATTAACCCGTGAGAAATTTGTGGAAAATCCATTTGAACCAGGATCAAAAATGTACCGAACAGGTGATATTGGTAAATGGGACGAAAATGGTGAAATTGTATTTGGGGGACGTATAGATTATCAGGTGAAGATAAGAGGGTATCGTATTGAGCTTGGTGAAATAGAAACACATTTATTACAGATTCCAGGTATAAGCCAAGGTGTAGTTGTTGATAAGGTAGATGAAGCAGGTACAAGGTATTTATGCGCGTATGTGGTGTGTGAAGAAGCACTAACAACAACTCAGATTAAGGAAAAACTAAAAGAGATGTTGCCAGATTATATGATCCCATCTTATTTTGTGAAGCTAGATCATATGCCAGTTAATACAAATGGTAAGATTGATAGAAAAGCTTTACCAGAAGTAGAAGGCATGATAGATACAGGGAGTGTTTATGTACCTGCACAAAATGCTACGGAGGAAAAACTTGTAGCGATTTGGCAAAGCATATTAGGGATTCAAAAAATAGGAATAGAAGATCAGTTCTTTGATTTAGGAGGACATTCTCTTAAAGCGGCAAAACTCATTGCACAAATACAAAGTACGTTTAGTGTAGAAATAACACTTAAGGATGTATTTGCAAATACGACAATTAAATTACAAGCAGATCTTATTCAACAGGCTAAAACATGTGGTTATACGGCTATAGAAAAAGCACCGATTATGCCATACTATCCGCTTTCAACAGCTCAAGAAAGACTCTATGTCTTTAATCAGATTGATGGCGGTGTAGCCTATAACTTGCCAAGTGTTCTCAAAATTACAGGAAAGATTGATACGGTACGTTTTGAACACGTACTAGAAGAACTTGTGGAGAGACATAGTCAACTTAGGGTATCGTTCCACTTGATAGATGGGCAACCTATGCAAAAAATACATGAAAAAGTGCAGATTGATTTTGATCAAGTCACTTGTGAAAAAGATCAGGTAGAGACATATATTCAATCTTTTGTAAAACCATTTGACTTTGAAAAACCTTCATTAATTCGTTTCTTATTAATTCATACTCAAGAAGATACACATTATTTTGTATATGATATGCATCATATTGTGGCAGATGGTGTGACGGCAATGCTTCTTGCAAAGGAATTTATGGCATGCTATGGCAATCAAACATTAGATGTGGTAGAAACACACTACGAGGATTATGTATTGTGGCAAAGAGAAAATGTTCAAGAGGCCAAAAACCAAGAGGCTTATTGGATGGAAACACTTTCAGGCAATATTACGCCGCTAGATTTACCAACTGATTTTGTAAGACCTGCTGTTCAAGATTATAAAGGTGCAAATATAAGTTATGAATTAGACTTAGAACTTGTGCAAAAAATTAAGAATGCCGCCACTACCCAAGGGGTTACACCTTATATGCTATGCTTAGCAGCATATAATATCTTACTTTATAAATACACAGGGCAGGACGACATATTGGTGGGAACGCCTGTTGCAGGAAGAAGTCGTGTTGAGTTTGAAAATATAGCAGGAATGTTTGTTAATACAGTGGTACTACGAAATTATCCAGTAGGGACTAAGTGTGTGGCAGAGTTTATCCAAGAAGTAAAAGGCAATACACTGAGTGCATTTGACCATCAAGCCTACCAGTTTGAAACATTACTTCAAAAACTTAATCTTAAACGGGATGTGAGCAGAAGTCCTCTGTTTGATACAATGTTTGCTTATCAAAATATGGGTATGCCAGGACAAGATGTAGAGGGGTTACATTTTGAACAATATCCACTGGAAAGTCATGTATCCAAGTTTGACTTGACCTTTACAATGATTGAGGCAGAGCAGATGATTGGACTTAATGTAGAATATGCAACAAGTCTCTATGAAGGTGCAACGATTGAACGTATGATAGGGCATTATGTGAGTTTATTAGAAGCCATTACGTGTCATAGTGATCAAAGTATTGATGACTATACAATCATTACCAAAGAAGAAGAAGAACTTATCTTAGATGTCTTTAATGGTACGGATATTACTTATAGTCATGATAAAACACTTCACGAGCTCTTTGAAGAACAGGTGGAACGTACACCAGAACGTAGGGCAGTAGGATTTGGAGATCAAGCACTGACTTATAGAGAGCTTAATGAAAGAGCGAATAGCCTAGCTCATATTCTCCAAGAAAAAGGTGTTAAGCCAGAAGGCATTGTAGGCTTGATGGCAGAGCGGTCATTGGAGATGATGGTAGCTATACTAGCAATCTTGAAAGCTGGTGGTGCTTATATGCCGATGGGACCAACTTATCCAGAAGACCGCATGCGTTATATGTTAGAAGAGACAGGTGCAAAAGTTGTACTTGCACAAGAAAGATTTATGAGCCGTGTGCCACACGATGAGGTGATTAATCTTGATGAAGCACATATTTATGGAGGGAATACCAATAATTTAGGGAAAACAAGTGACAAAAATAATCTTGCCTATGTCATGTATACATCAGGTTCAACAGGTAGACCAAAGGGCGTTATGATAGAGCATACATCAGCAGTGAATCAGATGGAGTGGCGTCAGAGAAAATATCCTCTCGGAAAAGACGATATTATTATGCAAAAAACCCCATTTACATTTGATATCTCTGTTTCAGAAATATTCTGGTGGATGCTTGCAGGTGCGGGGATTTACTTCCTAGAACCAGATGGGGAAAAAGACCCTAAAACAATTTTAGAGACAATCCAAAGAGAAAAAATCACCATTATTCACTTTGTACCATCTATGATGTCCTTATTCTTAGACTACTATGAAATTCATCAAGAGGAGTATGATCTTTCATCCCTTAAGCGTCTCATGTCTGGTGGTGAAGCATTAACTGTTGCGCAAACAGAGAAGTTTAATAAGTTACTTTATTCAAAGTATGGCATTACAATGCATAACTTATATGGTCCAACAGAAGCAACCATAGAGGTGAGCTACTATGATTGTCCAACCACAGAAAAAGTGGATAATATTCTCATAGGCAAACCTTCAAGTAATGCAAGATTGTATGTGCTAGATAAACAAGAGCGCCTACAGCCTATAGGTGTTGTAGGAGAATTATATATTGCAGGAGTAGGGGTTGCAAGAGGATATCTTAAACGAGAAGATTTGACTGCAGAGAAATTTATGAAAGACCCATACCATAAGGTATATAGAATGTACCGATCAGGAGATTTGGCAAAATGTTTACCAAATGGGGAGATTGAGTACCTTGGACGTATGGATAATCAGGTGAAAATCAGTGGGCTTCGTATCGAACTTGGAGAGATTGAAGAACGTATGACAGAGCATAATCAAATAGGTGAAAGTGCTGTGACAGTAAGAGAAGATGCAGATGGTAATAAGTATTTATGTGGTTACTATACAGGAGAACAGGAACTGAGTGTAGATGAGCTGAGACAGCATATTACCCAAAAACTCCCAGATTATATGGTGCCAGCTTACTTTATGAAAATGGATAAGATGCCATTATCAGCAAATGGTAAACTAGATCGTAAAGCGTTACCAGAGGTAGAGGGTCATATTGAAACAGGTATTGCTTATGTTGCACCAGAAAGCGAAATAGAGCAATTGGTAGCATCCATATGGGAAAATATTCTTAAAGTTGAACAAGTGGGTGTTCTTGATAATTATCGCTATCTTGGTGGCGATTCGATTAAGGCCATTAAGGTTGTTGTAAAACTTGCAGATGCAGGCTACTGCGTTAATGTAAGAGATGTTATTGAAAGTAGCAACATTAGAGAACTCAGTACTAAAGTCAAAAAGGCAGTAAGATCATACAATCAAATGGCATTAGAAGGGTACATGGATATGATTCCAGTACAAATCTGTTTCTTTGAATTTGATTATAAAGACATGCATATTTGGAACATGCCAACAATGTTTTATATGAAAAATGGTTTTGATGAACAGATGCTTCAACCAGCATTTGATGCCATTGTGAAGCATCATGATGCACTTCGCATAGTATTCCAAAATGAAGAAGGAAATCGCAAGCAATATATAAGGGGCATTGATAGTCAGTTATTTGATTTAGAAGTTCATGATTTTAGAGCACTAGAGGACCCAACAGATGCGATTGAAAAAAGTGCTGATCGTATACAAGCCTCCATCAGTTTAGAAGAAGGACCACTTGTGAAGCTTGGATTATTTAAAACAAAAGGATGTGACTATTTATTATTTGTAGTGCATCACCTTGTTATCGATTTTACCTCTTTACAAGTCATTCAAGAAGATTTGTTGACAGCTTATCGCCAGCTTTTAGCAGGAGAAACTATTAAGCTCCCACAAAAAACAGCTTCATTTAAAGACTGGTCAGAAAGCATTTATCGTTTTGCAAGATCAGAAGATATTCTAGATGAAATAGGCTATTGGGAGGCAATTGATAAGGCAGAGGTATTACCATTACCGAAAGATCATCATCATGTCAACAGACAGGTCAATCAGCAGACTCATATGAGTATTGAATTATCGGAAGAAGATACAAATGCATTTGTAACACATGGTATGGATACATATGGTGCAACAGTGAATGAATTATTGTTAACGGGGCTTGCAGGTGCATTTAAAGAATGGTGTGGTCAAGATACTATCCGCATGAGACTAGCAGGAAATGGAAAAAACTGGTGCTATGATGACCTAGATATCTCACGTACGGTAGGTTGGTTCTCTATTTCTTATCCGATGGTGATTGATGCCAGCGCAGGGCGATATGAGGAGAATATTAATCAGACCATGTCGATTATAAGAAATATCCCTAAGAATGGATGTGGTTATGATGTCCTAAGATATATTACTTTACCAGAACGTCAGGATGAAATGAAGTTTAATTGTGAGCCTGAGATGTTCTTTAATTACTTGGGTGTGGTAGAGGATGAAGAAGAAGGGACAAAATTAGGTGATTTTGGCGTGAGTGATATGCCTGTTGGTAGAACTTATGGGGATCAATCAGATACAGTTTATAATTTTGATTTCTCCGCGGCTATTTATCGTGGAAGGTTGAACGTTAGTGTGACATATGTCCAAACAGAGTATGATGAGGCTACAGTTCAGAATCTCCTCGAAATTTTTATGAATCAGCTCAGAGGCATTAAAATGCATACGCAGAGAGGGGAGTAAATGTGGAACAATTAGTCAAAAAAGAGGAAAGAGTTGTTGGCAATATTTTAATGCCGCTAGGGGATAGCTGTAGGATGGATCAGGAAGAACGAGAAAAGTGGAATAGATGGAATATAGAAATTCCAAAACTCACACAAATGTATCCTGAAACAGTATTTATGAATGGGAATGGAGAACGTAAGGCAATATGCCTTACGTTCGATGATGCCCCAGATAAACGCTATACCCCTGCTATTTTAGATGTTTTGAAAACTTATCAAGTCCCAGCTAGCTTTTTTGTACATGGTAAGCGTGTGGAACGTTTAAAAGACATGGTTAAGAGGATTGATGAAGAAGGACATTATATAGGATGTCATACCTATACACATGCCGATTTGACACAAATTACATTAAGTCAAGTAGCCTATGAAATTGAGTATAGTTCCCAAGTCATTGAAAAAGTTATAGGAAAAGTACCTCGTATTATTCGTCCACCCTACGGTGAGATTAACAAAGAGGTTGTAGAAGTGATAAAAAATATGGATAAGCAAATTATGATGTGGTCTATTAATACGTTTGATTGGCTTGAGAAAGCACCAGACAATATTATTTCCAATATCCTAGGTAATGTGAGACCAGGAGATGTGACATTACTTCATAGTTATATGAATAAACGTCCTACATTAAATGCATTACCCGTTATCATAGAGAATCTTAAAGCACAAGGATATACGTTCTTACGTGTAGATGATATGTTGGGGTTAGTAGGATACTAGAGTGATGAAAGTGAGAAAGAGGGGAGGAATTCTATTTTGAAACACTATACATTAACGAAACCTCAGCAATTGATTTATGAAATGGAGCAATATATAGGTGAGAGTATCGCAAATATTGTTGGAGGGATGTTGTGCCAAAATCTTGAGGTTTCAGCAATTAAAGAAGCATTGAAAGTTCTAGTTGCCAATCATGAGGGGCTACGTATTCAGATTTGTCAACAAGCAGAAGGGGTAACGCAGTGTGTCGTACCTTATGAGGAAGAAGAAGTAGAACAGCGCATTCATGATCAAGCATTTGAGTCTGAAGAAGAGATGGATCATTTTTTCAAAGAGTGGGCTCAAATTCCAATAGGAATCAAAGGCGCTTTATATGAATTTTATATAGTAAGTGTCAACCAAAAAGCCGGATGCATTGCAAAAATCCATCACTTGATAGGGGATGCTTGGACTGTGCTTTTGATGGGAAATGAGGTTGCAGATTATGCAAGGCAGATAGACGAACGGATAACAGGGCAGCATAAGCCATCATACATAGATTATGTCCAGAAGGAACAGTGTTATATGGCTTCAGAAAAATATCAGAGAGATAGGGAATACTGGTTAAGTCAATTTTTAGAGTGCCCAGAGGTTCTACATTTTTCGGATAAATCAATAGCTCATCTTAAATCCCAGAGGAGTACTTATGCATTACCTAAAGCATTAGTAGGTGCGTTGCAAAGATACAGTAAACAACAAGGGTGTTCTGTTTATAACCTCTACATGTCTGCTATTGGTATTTATATGAGTAGAATGAGGGGAAAAGAAAAATTCTACATAGGAACGGCTATTTTAAATCGTTCAGGGAAGGCAGAAAAAAACACGGTAGGAATGTTTATTAACAGTGCAGCTGTTTTAATGGATATTCAGCCTAAAGATTCTTTTAACCAAGTTGTAAAAAAGGTAATGACCAAAACCATAGATGTATTTAGACATCAAAAGTACCAATATGGAGAAGTACTTAAGGACTTAAGAAGTGACTATAAGTTTAATGAAAAACTCTATGATGTGACAGTAAGTTATCAAAATGCCAAACTCACCAAGTCTGAGAATATACAAACAAAATGGTATCCTTGCGGCATGCAATGTGAAACGTTAGAGGTTCATATCAGTGATAGAGAAGATGCAGGAGAAATTGTGATAGAGTATGATTATCAGACTGCAAAACTCAGTGAAAACCATATCCAAGCATTACATGAACATTTGCTGAATATTTTATGTGAGGGGATTGAAAGTAATCTTACAATAGAGGAGATTAAAATCCTATCAGATACAGAATTCGATCAAGTTATTAATCAAGTCAATCAAACAGATGTTGATTATCCTAAAGATCAAACAATGGTTCATCTTTTTAAACGACAGGTTCAAAAAACACCCCAAAACATCGCATTAGAGTTTGAGGGAAGTACTTTGACCTATCAGGAGCTTGATCATCTATCAGATGCAGTAGCAAGACAATTAATGGATAAAGGTGTAGGCCCAGAAAAGATTGTGGCCATTCATATGAAGCGCTCTATAAACCTTATTGTTAATATCTGGGGAGTACTTAAGGCAGGAGGTGCTTATTTACCGATTGATGCTGCTTATGGCTCAGAACGCGTGCAGTATATGCTAGAAGATAGTGGTGCAAGGTGGCTTTTAGTAGACAAAGAACTTGCACCAAAGCTAACATTTGCTGGGGAGATGATAACAGATTTGAAGACTGAGTGGCAGCCGTTAGAGACACCATTAGTTTATGAGGCAAAGCCAGAGAATCTTATCTATGTTATTTATACATCAGGGTCAACAGGAAAGCCAAAAGGTGTCATGCTCACCCAGCGCAATGTAGTCAATTACATTGTATGGGCGGCAAAAAATTATTTAAAAGAAGAAGCACTTGATTTTGCATTGTTCACATCTATTTCCTTTGACTTAACTGTTACAACACTGTTTACACCATTACTTACGGGTAATCGTATGGTGATTTATAGTGATGATTTAGGTGCAGAAGCTGTGTTGCAAGTTGTCAAAGAGAATAAGGTAGATGTGATTAAGCTCACCCCTTCACACCTTAAATTAATCATTTATGATGATCGCTCTCAGAGTAGGATCAAAAAAATGATTTTAGGTGGGGAACAACTTGAGTGTGCATGTGCAAAGCAAGCTGTTACTAGTTTTGGTAACAGATTAGAGATCTACAATGAATATGGTCCAACAGAAGCAACAGTAGGCTGTATGATTCATTGTTATCAACCTGATGAAGATACAGGAATTGCAGTACCAGTAGGGATTCCCGCAGATAATGTCAAACTCTATATACTAGATAGGTCATTACAGCCAGTTGATGTATTCAATAAAGGGGAGTTATATATTGCAGGGGAAGGGCTTGCAAGAGGCTATCTTAATAAAGAAGAATTGACCCAAAAAAGTTTTATCAAAAATCCTTTTGAACCGGGGCTGATGTATAAGACGGGGGATATTGCAATGTGGACAGAAAGTTTTAAAATGACCTTTTGTGGGAGAGATGATGAACAGGTCAAAATTAGAGGGCATCGTATAGAATTACTAGAAATAGAGAGTAATCTATTAAACATGCCAAATGTCCAACAAGTTGTTGTTACTGCACCTAAAAAGACAAATGGTGAGCGGTACATGGCAGTTTACTATGTAGCAAATCAAGAAATAAGCACCACACAATTTATAGAGTTTTTAAAACAAGAGTTGCCAGAATATATGATTCCAACGGCATATATGAGGTTGGAGGGACTACCAGTAACCATTAATGGAAAAGTGGATTTTGCCGCGTTGCCAGCAATTGACTTAAGTAGCTTGCAAAGCGAGTATATTGCACCTCAGACAGAGACTGAACAGACTGTTGTAGAGGTGTTTGAGGAAGTTTTAGGTGTAACACCTATTGGAATGAGAGATAGTTTTTTTGCATTAGGTGGGGATTCTATTAAAGCCATTCAAATTGTCTCACGATTAGCCAATAAAGGTATAGCCATTGAATCAAAAGATTTACTCTCAAAAGATGTCATCGAACAGATTGTGATAGAGGCAACTGATATCACAGGGAACCACTATGAACAAGGTCTGCTAGAAGGTGTGATAGAAGAAACACCTATTATGAAGTGGTTTATGGGGAGGCAGTTTAATAGCCCAGGGTATTATTGTCAAACGATTACACTGGAGATGGATCCACAAATAAATAGAGGCCTTTTGGAACAAACTTTTAGTAAGCTGATGATGCATTTTGATACATTACGTATGAATTATAATGGAACAAACTTTTATTATAATAATAACCTTCTTGAAAAGCCTTTTGAGATAGCAGAGTATGATTTAAGTCATCAAGAGGATAAACAGGCACGAGAGCAAATTTGCCGAATCAGTATCGCTCTGAAAGAAACCATGGGGTTTGTAGATGAAATTCCATTAAAAGCAAGTCTTATGAGGCTTAAATCCCAAACAATTCTTGTGATTACAGCCCATCATCTTGTTATGGATGGTATAACATGGCGTTTATTAGTACAAGAGTTAGAAGCTGTGTATGCTGCGCTAAGCCGTCAGGAAGAACCAGTAATGGGTATCAAAACAGCTTCCTATAAGGAGTGGGCAGAATACTTGGGAGACTATGCAAAGACAGCCCAAATCAAGGAGTATACACAGTTTTGGAATGACATGCAAAGGATAGAGTGGCAATTAACACCTAGAGAGAGACAAACGGGTGTAGAGAAAATAAGAGGTCAAAGGATAGGGCATTTAAGTCAAGAGCTGACAGTAAAATTACTTGGAGAATCCAATCATGCATTTAATACAAACACAGAAGATTTAATTGTGTGTGGTCTTATAAGTGCATTAAGTCAATGTATAGGAGAAAATCAGTATACGGTTGAGATGGAAAGTCATGGAAGAAGTGTGGGTGGGATTGATGTCTCATCTACAGCAGGATGGTTCACTGCAATCTATCCAGTTAGACTTCAAGGTGGTCAAGAAACTCTAGAAGAGCAGATTATTCACATCAAAGAACAATTACATCATATTCCAGATGGAGGGATAGGTTATGGGGTACTTAAGTATTTAACGGATGTACTAGAGGAATCACAAGAGCCACAAATAAGATTTAATTATTTAGGTACAATCGATCAGAAAAGTTATTTACAAGTGGATACAGGAGATGAGTGTGCAATAGAAAATCACAATAGACCACCTTTTGAAATGAATTGTATGGTAATCAAAGAGGAATTAGTCTATCAATTAGAATATGCAGAAGATTTCTTTACAGATGAGATGATGAAACAGTTTGAAGACCAGTTCAAAGATGCGTTAGAACAAATTGTAGCATTTACAACGAGTAGAGAGAATGTAGAGCTTACAGCTTCAGATTTTGCATTAGAGCAGAGTGATTTTGATGAGCTTTTTGCATAGGGGGAGATGAAAAAATGGCACAAAAATTAGATAAAAACAATGTGGAAGCAATACTACCATTAACACCGCTACAGAATGGGATGTTATTTCACTATTTAGAGTCACCTCAGAGCTTACAATATTTTGAGCAGCTTATTGTTACAATAGAGGGGCAGATGGATAAAAATCTTATTGCAAAAGCTTGGGAGTATGTAACTGAGTCCAATGAGATGTTACGTACGGTAATCAGATGGGATAAACTTGAGAAACCCATGATGGTTATCCTTAAACAGAAACAAATCCCAATAAGAGAAGTAGTCTGCTTACAAAATCTAGACCAGTTTTATAAAGACTTAAAAGAAAACGACAGATCAGAGGGGTTAGATATTTCAGAGGATCCAATACGTATTACTTTGAGCCAGTTATCCGATACAAATTTTGTGATGATGATCACCAACCATCATATCTTATATGATGGTTGGAGTAACGGTATTTTAATGCAAGAATTTTTGACAGCGTATAATCAGCTCAAAGAAAATCTTGAACCCATAAGGGTCGTGAAAAATAAGTTTGCATCTTTTATAGAGTGGAGTAAAAAACAAAATCAAGAAAAAATAATGCAGTATTGGATAGGGTATTTGGAAGGATTTAAGAATCCAACAGCTTTCCCTGTGAAAAGCCATATGGAAACCATAAAAACACCTTCTAAATATACTTATGAAGTAGATGAGAAGCAATCTGAGAGAATCCATACATTTTGTAAGCAAAACAAGGTGACTTTAGCAGCACTCATGTATACGGCATGGGGAATTTTACTTGGGAAATATACCAATGAAAGAGATGTTGTCTTTGGCACAACAGTATCAGGGCGTCATGCAAAAGTGGCGGGTATTGAGAATATTGTGGGACTCTTTATTAATACTTTGCCACTAAGAGTATGCATGGATAAGCAAGAAGCAATTATAGAGACCCTCAAAAAAGTTAACGAAACACTGTCTAGTAGAGAAGAGTTTGAGATGGCTACACTAGCAGATATTCAAAGTCAAAGCGAAATTCCTAATGGGGTGGATCTTTTTAGGACACTTATGGTTATTGAGAATTACCCAATGGAGCAGGAACTTGGAAAACTTTCTTCACACCTTAAAATTCAAAATATTGATGTATTTGAAATGACTAACTATGCCTTAACTGTGGCAGTTGAATGTTTTGATCAGCTAAAAGTTTCATTCCTGTACAATGAGCAAATTACATCCATGAGACAGGTCCAAGATATAGGGAGATATTTAATACACATTATAGATAGTATGATTATGGAAAAGGACCTTACTGTAGGTGATGTGAAGATGTTAGGAGAGCAAGATGATGAGGTTTTAGATAGCTTCAATCCAGAGCCTGTGGCATACCCTAAACATCAGACACTTAGTAGATTGTTTGAAGAACAGGTGGCGGCACATGCTCAGCGGATAGCCCTAACTTATCAGAATCAAGACATGACCTATGACGACCTGAATAAGAAAGCTAATCAATTAGCATATGTCTTAATAAAAGAAGGTGTAAAGGCTGGAACTTTAGTAGGGCTTGTATATGAGCGAAGTATAGAAATGATTATCACCATACTTGCTATTTTAAAAGCAGGTGGTGCCTATGTACCTATTGACCCTGAGTATCCACTCATGAGAAAACAAGATATATTAGAGGATAGTCAACCCTTATTACTGCTTACACATTATAAAGCAAATAATGAGGCATTAGGATATGAAGGAAAACATTATAGCTGGGTACAACTAGAGGACAAGATGAAGGCCCAGTCAGAGGACAACCCTCAAAGTGAAGTAACATCAGAAGATATAGCTTATGTCATGTATACTTCAGGTTCCACAGGGAAACCAAAAGGAAATCTTATTAGACAATATAGCATTACACGTGTTGTAAAATGCACAAACTATATTGAGATTATGCCAGAAGATACCCTGCTTCAGTTATCTAACTATAGTTTTGATGGTTCTACCTTTGATTTATTTGGAGCACTTTTAAATGGTGCGAGACTAGTGCTCATTGATAAAGAAAAATTACTTGATTTAGATGAGTTAGCCAATGTGATTACTTCTCAAAAAGTAAATGTATTTTTTATTACCACCTCTTTATTTAATAGCTTGGTAGATGCACGTGTAGAGTGTATGGTCAATGTAAAAAGTGTTTTGACTGGTGGTGAAAGAGCATCTCTTAGACATATGAAGAAATTCTCGGAGTATTGCGGAGCAGGCAAACTCCTCAATGTCTATGGGCCAACAGAAAGTACTGTTTTTGCAACAAGCTATCGTGTAGAAAGAATAGATGATAGGGCAGAGAGTATCCCAATAGGAGAACCTATTGCACACACAAGTATTTATATTGTAGATCAGGATGGGAATCGTTGCCCGATTGGTGGAGTAGGCGAGTTGTGCATTGGTGGAGACGGACTTGCAGCAGGCTATTTACATCAAGAAGCCTTAACAAAGGAGAAGTTTATTCCTAATCGGTTTGCGCATCAAGATGAGAAAGCAATGCTTTATCGTACGGGTGATTTGGCAAGGTGGCGTGAAGAGGGAACGATAGAATACATAGACCGAATGGATCACCAAATCAAATTGCGTGGGTTCCGTATTGAGCTAGAAGAAATTGAGCGGGCACTCATGAAAGTTTCCGGTATTAGACAAGTTGTGGTGACAGTACTTGGAGAGGAAAGTACCGAAAAATATATTTGTGCCTATGCTGCAGGCAAACCTAGAGAGATAGGTGAAGTAAAAGAAGAACTTGCGAAAAATTTACCTGTTTATATGATTCCGAGGACAGTAATATGGCTAGATCAAATACCATTAAATAAAAATGGAAAAGTGGATATGGGCAAGCTACCTATGCCAGAGAGCCATGTGTCTCAAACAGAATATGTAGCACCAGCCAATGAAATAGAGCATGTATTGCAAACAATATGGCAAGAGACTTTGGGGACTAGCCCTATTAGTGTCATGGATTATTTTTATGAGGTGGGAGGACATTCACTCAAAGCCACTCTGATTGTTTCTAAGATCCATAAACAGTTGGATGTTAAAGTACCATTAGGGAAGTTTTTGGAACTGATGACAATACGGGCATTGGCACAGTATATAGAAGGACTTTCAAAAACAGTTTATGACCCTATTCTGCCGGCTAAAAAAGAAGACTATTATCCTGTATCACCTGCACAAAGGACTATCTTTTTACAAGAACAATTCGAAGGGGTAGGAACAAGCTATCATGTGCCATTGGTATTAGAAATGAGTGGCCTAATCAATCTC
>JBOFEH010000218.1:0-1903 GCA_051647765.1 Cellulosilyticaceae bacterium
ATTTTTCCAGAACATTGTTTTGAGACAGCAAAATAGCCGCCCCTTAGGACGACTTATTCTCGCATTTGTTCTCTTTGAGCAGATCTCTAATCTCCGTGAGTAATAGTTCTTCCTTTGTTGGCTTCGGCTCTTCTTTTGGCTTCTCTTCTTCATGGTGTCCAAACCGCTCAGACATCTTGGTTACCACCTTGATAGTGATAAAGATGGAGAAAGCAATGATCAGAAAGTCGAGTACGGTCTGGAGAAACATACCGTAGTTGATCACAATTGGATCAAGCCCTGCCTCTCTTGGATCGATGGTCCACTTCCAATTGGTGAAGCTAATTCGCCCCACGAGTAAGCTGATCAGTGGCATGATCAGGTCATTGACTAGGGAGCTCACCACTTTGCTAAAGCCACCTCCGACGATGACCCCTACTGCCATATCAATCACATTGCCCTTCATGGCAAAGGCTTTAAACTCACTCAGTGTTTTTTTCATATAGCTTCCCTTTCTACATTTACCAGTGACCTTTCAAATAGTTGCATCAGCTCCTGATTAGGTATCTTAAGATAGCCATCATGATACGCTAAAAAGCCAAGTACGATCATCGCAGAATAAATTTCTTTTTTGGTTTCGGGTGTACTTTGCCCTGCTCTAAACTCTTCTTTAATTGTAAGATCGATCTCTTCACCAGACACCATTCTAATGACATCATCCCTAATTTCCAATGTATTATATTTCAAATACTTAGCCACTTCATCCATTGCGCCAGTATTTGTCCAGTAACTCTCACAGTAATTATTTTGAAGTGCTTTTACCACCGATCTTGGATTATAGATTCTAGTACCTTTCGCTGTAGTGTAACCATTGTACCATCTCTCAAGTTCATTAAAATCAATCTGACTATTCTCACATAATGCATAGGTCTCTTGCTCAGTAAACCCGAAGTAGGCACCAAATGTTCTGTCCTTCAAGAAGGTAAACTCATCAAACATATTGAGGGCAGATCCACTAGAATATTTTTTGATAGGAAGTACCCCTGTCATATAACATAGAGCTACATAAGGTTGATCCTTTAATAGATTTCTTAAAAACTCTAGATAGTCATTTTGATGGTCTATAAACAGATTATTATTAAAAATATAATCCCACTCATCAAAAATAAATATAAATTTATCCCCTGTTGCGCGAATCATCGTACTGATATTAAAATAACTGTCTGCCTCAATGTGAGGGTAACATGCCACAAGATCTCTTTTAAGATTTTCTCTGATCATCTTGATATAATCTTCGTAGGTATCCCCTACTTCTGAACGCTCATTAAAGGATATATTAATCACATTATACTGATTGAGATGTTGATTATAGCCCTTACAAGTACTTATTTTTAAGGTATCAAAAATAGGTGCTGCATCCACTGCTTTTGAATAATACGCACTCAACATATCCGCCACCGATGACTTTCCAAATCTTCTAGGTCTTGTAATACATAAATACTTATCTGCAGTTCCTATACGTTCATTCAAAGCTTCTATAATCAATGACTTATCTACAAAATATTTGCTTCGGCAAAGGTCCTGGTAGTTTTGTAATGATTTATTGGTATTAAGATAAATTTGCATCTATTTCACCCCCTATGATTAATCCTACTACTCTTCTCATTTTTAACTGAATTATCCTTTATTATAACACGCCAGATTCTCTTATGTTGTTAAAGAAGTTTTTTGATAAGCTCTCCCAAGAGTGCTTCTTCATATGCTGCTACTTGTTCTTTTCGAATCACCTCTACCACAGGTAAGAGTTCTATAAGTTGTATGCCATCTAGCTTATTGAGACGATTTGCTACGGATTTGTGGCTTTTTGCCTCATAGTAATTTGCTACCGTATACATCCAGAGCTTCACCTGCTCTTGGTAGCGGT
>JBOFEH010000219.1:0-3790 GCA_051647765.1 Cellulosilyticaceae bacterium
CCCGGTATAGGTCCTTACCTTATCCGTAATCTCTTAGCAACATTTGACTCACCTCAGGCGATTTATGAGGCATCTCCTGATGCACTGCTAAAGGTCCCTGGCATTGGCAAAAAACTGGCTGGGCTCATCTACGAAACCCATGATCTGACTAAGGCTCAGAAGACCCTTGACTACTGCCTGGCTGAAAAGATCCACCTGATCTCTTACCAAGATCCGCAGTATCCAGCCCGTCTTCTAAGCTATGCCAAGTCCCCTACCTTACTCTATGTCAAAGGTGATCTCACGCTTCTGAATTCACCCGATACTGCAGCAATTGTAGGTGCTAGGCGGTGCTCTAGCTATGGCAAAGATGCTACGCATCAGCTTGCTACACATCTTAGTACACAGTCTACTGTGATTATTAGCGGCCTTGCAAAAGGCACGGATAGCCACGCCCATACCAGCACCCTCAAAACTCAAGGGTCTACTATTGCCGTGGTCGGTACTGGCCTTGATCGCTGCTACCCCAGCGAACACCTCTCCCTTATGGAAAAAATCGTTGAAACAGGTGCTGTGATCTCTGAGTTTCCACCCTTTACCGATGTGCACAAACAAAACTTTCTCAGGCGCAACGAAGTAATTGCAATGCTCTCTGATGCGATCTATGTGATGGAAGCAAGCAAGAATAGTGGGGCACTTTATACGGCTCAATTCGGCCTCTCACTGGACAAAACTGTCTTTGCTCTACCTGGTAGCATCTACGATCCGCTCAGTGAAGGTAGCAACTTGCTGATCGCTAGCGGCGCATCTATCTATCTCCCTGCCCTGCTTCCAAAAATATCCCACGCGCCCGAACCTAGGTCCGTACCTGATCAGAGTGAGCATGTCCAACTCTTTGCGCTACTCGCCCAAAAGCCCTATACACCTGATGCACTCTGCCATGTGCTCAATATGGATCTCTCACAGCTCACTGAATATCTCCTCTCTCTCGAATTAGAGGGCCGTATTTATCAACTTGGTGGTCTCGTGCATCTTGATCCCTCACAAATTTGCCCATGAAAAAAGAGCCAATCTTGGCTCTTCTTTTTTGCATCTATTCCGCTGACGCTTTCTTGTAGCCTGCAAATTCAAAATCCTCTAAGATAATCTGCATGCTCTTACGCTTCTGGCCATCAGTACTTGTGTAGTTACTACTCTTAAGACTCCCTACTACCAGCAGCTTTCTTCCCTTACTCATATGTTCACTCAAAACCTTTGCCTTCTGATTGAAAGCGACAATATCAAAAAACTCCGTCTCACTATCCTTGTTGCCATTATGGTTAACCGCTAAGGTAAACTGTGTATACACGATATTGCTCTCCTTGGCAGTTTTAAGTTCTAAGTCACTTGTTAGATTTCCCATTAAAGTTACTTGATTCATATGATCCTCCTCTGATTTTTTTAGAGTGTGGTCATATTTTGTTTGTTTTATACATATTTTAGCGCGTCTTAAATCTATTTTTTAACTTGATGTATACAAGAGTCTGTCTCCTAGGCCAGGATCCTTAACCCCATAGGCCCACTTTTCTCTCTACTTCATCTACCATCGCTAAGAACCCCGGTATCTCTTCTTCTGAAAGCTCCTCTAAAGATTTTTTTGTGTAGCTCTCCAAAAATCCCTCTAAAAATGCACAAGCAAAAACACTTGCCATATCTCTACTATGCCCTTGCTCTCTATACTTAGCATATTGTACATCATAGTGTATTTGTGTGACTTTTATCAATTCCTCTTTACTCATCTTTTATTCCTCCAAATGCCTATCTATTGTCCTGATACATGGCACGTTGCGCTTTATCGTTACTCATTTTTGCATTACCTGCGGACGCCTTGATATGACCCGCTTGACATAGAACAGGGATTGTCCCCCCCAGGCTAATTATTGACTTGACGTATGCAAGATCTGCCCCCCAGGCTAGGTGCTCTGCCTTTGAGTGCCTGGCCTTTCTACTGCCTTAACCTTGCTACTTCTTGTATAGACAATCCGGTCTTTATAGCTATCGTTTCATCATCTAGTATGTCTAACAGCGCTCTAGCCACTTTCTCTATTCCAAGTACTTCTCCTTCTTCTCTCGCCTTATTGAGAGCACTTACTTTATCTTTTAATACTTTTTCACGCATCTCATACATTGCTCGTTGTTCTTCATTGTTACTCATCCTTATGAGTTCATTTTTAGCTTCTCTCACTTCCTGAATAGTAAGTTCAAGATTTCTTACTTTCTCACTCTCTGGATCTCTTAGAAACTCTGTCCAAGCCACAAGCATATCTGTCTCGTCACTTTCTACCGGTAACTTCGGTATTTCTATAAAATGCATTTCTATGATATCCGTCAGTTCCTCATTTGTCTGTATCTCCTTTAGACGATACCCTGTATGAAAAATTTCTGTCTTTAGATATTTAAAATTAAGGATATTGATGCATATTGTTCTTTTTAAAGCAGCATAATCATCCCCTTCTCCAAGTTGTTCCTCATACATCTTACTTAAATAATAGAGACTTCTTTTAACCATATTATGTTCATTTTTAAGCTGAATTTCTATATTAATAATCTCATGTTGACTCGTCACTGCCTTAATATCCAATCTAGAATACTTATCCTCTATAAAATGTTTAGCAATATCAGTGCCCTTGATTTCTACCCCTACTATCGGCTCTAAGGGCTTGAGTATGGCATTGAGAAATGAAATTAGTATTTCTGGGTGTTTTTCTGAACCAAAAATATTTTTAAAGACAAAATCTACCTTCGGGTCCAATAATCCTTTTCTCACTATATCATCCTCCTACTCTTTTATACGTTATCTTATATTTTAAGTATAACCTAAATGATTAAGAGATAGAAGTGGCTAAAAATAAAAAAGCCGCCACAGGTAATATCTTATTACCTGTGGCGGCCTTGATCTGATTGACTTGACGTATGCAAGGCTCTGTCTCCCTAGGCTAGGCGACCTGCCTTCAAGAGCCTGGCCTTGCTATTCATAATGTGTCCACATTCTTAGTATCTTTATTACTTTTTCTTCTTCTAATACTTCATAGACAAGACGATGCTGTATATTAATTCTTCTTGAGTAGCACCCATCCAAATTTCCCACTAACTTTTCATATGCAGGGGGCTTCTGATACGGATTTTCTTTAATAACATCCACCAATCCTTTTGCTTCTTGTGATAAATGAGTAGACTTCAATTTCTCTAAGTCTTTTAATGCTTGTTTTGTTAGAACAGCCTTATACATCTTACCACTCTACCTCATCTACACTTATACATTCTTCTATACTTGCTTCTCTTCCTAACTTAATACTCTCTACCATCCCTGGAATATTAGCTAAGAATAAAGTTTCTTCTATAGCTTTCCAATCATCATATGATAATAATACAGCACTGCTTTGCTTGCCCATAATTTGAATAGGAGTGTGTGATAAATTTGCTTCATTAACTAACTGATATAAATTCTGCCTTGCATTTGTTACAGTAATCGTATTCATTTCTCATCACCTCTCTTCAACATTATCATACGTAATAGCGTACGTCAATGTGCATCTACTCTAAAATTTTCTCCACAGATAATTTTTCATTACCCATGGTGGCCTTGATCTGATTGACTTGACGTAGAGCAGGGACTGTCCCACTAGGCTAGGCGACCTGCCTTTGGGTGCCTAACCTTGCTATAGAAGTCTGGACTTGCTAAAAAAGTGGTGGGATAGTTAATTAATCTAATTAACTATCCCACCACTCATAAAAATAATCACATAAGATTATTGGTGGGGCGGTGTATCCC
>JBOFEH010000220.1:0-4665 GCA_051647765.1 Cellulosilyticaceae bacterium
GCTCCACTTCATACCTACGATGCCCTCAATATGATCAAGCACATATACACACTCTAATGCTTCAAAAACAATAGCTGCAGGTGTAGTCGTTTGCATCTGATCTAGCATCTTATCAATAGGCTCTCTATACCCCTCTTGCAAGATTGCCTTACTTTGGGGTATTCGCTCCTGTGCTTTATCAATCTCTATTAGTATCCACCTACCACTTACAATCTGTTGATTACTTACTGTTAATTGAAGGATACTGTCTATCCCAAGCTGCTGCTTAAGCTGGTCGCTTAGTCTCACCTTATACCCATCATACATCAAATCAAAACTATACGTATATTCTCCGTTTTTAACTTCAATATCCGTTAGATAAAGGTGCTTTTTCAAGCTGGTTGGAATACTCCTAGATCCTTCTAAAAATGCCAGTGCCACGTTATAACCTTCAATACGTGTCATCTTATCTTGATTACGATTCGTCCGTAAATTAAGGTATTCTATCATCCCATTTGGCTTATACACGAGTCTTGTCTTTCCTGGTTCTAAGAGGCTCATGCTCCCATCTGGCTTCTGTTCCACTTTTACCATCTGACTTTCAAAAAAACCACCTAAGTATTCTTCTAACTCTGCACCCCTTTGGGCCTCGTCCCCCTTAATAGGGTGACTCACCTGTAACACATCATATTCTAAGGGTACTGAAGCAGGTACAAACGTATTCTCCTTTATGAACCCATTGATATTAGAAGTGATTGTTGCTTGATATGTGACATCATCTAATTTTCTATTGGCTGTAAACGCCTCTATGATTTTGGCAATATCCGTTAAGTGTATCTTTAAATTGGCTTGATAACCTATGTTCTCTTGTTCATTAATAAAGAAAATCTGTCCTGAGCTTCCTCTACTATCTGAAGCCTTAAGGAAAATATAGTTAATAGGAGGTATACTCTTAAACTTCTCTCCTTTGCTCCCTGCAATCTCATCAATTGTTACAGGTATCCCATAGTCATACCAAATACCTTTGATAGATAGGAGATCCCCCCAATTTACCACTGGCATCTTAACAAGGTCTGATGGCTTAACCTGTTCTTGCAAAATACTTTGAAGTTCCTCAACTAACCTATTGTACTGCCTACTGGTATATTCTGCAGTACTCTCAATTTGGTCTGCCATAGTCCCTTCACCCAATGTCACCCATGTCGTTTCTGGATAAATCGGCATTAATTTGACTTCATCATTGGTTCTACGTAAAAAATTAAGGCCTGACGAATCGCCAAGCCATAAAATTGCTGTTTGCATGATACTTAAAACAATAAGCACTATAAGTATCGTATTTTTTATTTTTTCTCTATACATTGGATCACCATCTCTAGGGCTTATTATTGTTTAAATGGTGCAGCACTATTGGCTATAAAATTCTTAAGTTGTTCTTTCTCTGCTTCTGACTGTCTTGTAATATAAAATTCACAAGAGTCCACTTCTTCACCTGATACATACTTAAGGATAATTTTGTTTTTTCCGACCTCTAAATCAATCAGTTGGTTGAAAGATTGAGTCGCACCAACTTCTACCATTTCATAAGTTTTACTGACCGGTTTACCCTGAGCCACCCTCAGTTCTGATTTTTCATAGTAAACAGTAATGGTAATTTGAGTATTGGTCCTCGCTTCTCCCATTACATTGAGTTGTCTCTCAAAAGTTTTGGCGTCATCCTTGTTTAAGGGTTGTGTCACCCTAATATATTCATCTTGTTCAAACTTAATGGCTGTATCTGTCGTCTTAGCTTCTTTATCCAAAGTTTTAGGCACTGCAACTTTGTTTGGTGTTGTCACTACAGGTGGTTTAGTAAGCTCTGTAGCAAATACTGGTGTAACCCATATCATACTCACTCCAAGCGTCAAACACATTCCTGTAATTAATCTTATTTTTTTCATGATGCTCCTCCTTTCTACCCACTCTTGATTTTTCTACTTATTAGTATATATGAAGTATGTTACAAACAGATTACAACACTTTAACTTTTAGTTTACATCATGCCTTAATGCTGGCCTAAAGCTTGTTAAAGTACAAGGTTACCTTAGTGCCTTTACCCACTTTACTCGATACTTTGATTTTGCCGCCATGAAGCTCTACCATCTCCTTGGCAATAGATAATCCAAGCCCTGTCCCACCCATATTACGAGACCTTGCTTTATCTACACGGAAAAACCTCTCAAATATACGGTCTAGGTCAGGTTTGGCGATTCCAATCCCTGTATCTTGTATTTGTAATACCACATACTCATCTACAAACAGTTTAATCGTAATTGTACCAGGGTCAATACTATATTTTATGGCATTTGATAAGATATTGTGCAAAATCTGCCTAATTCTAGAACTATCCCCCATGATGTGATAATCCTTGTCCTCATCAATATCCACCCGAATCTTATGCCCCTTCTTCTCAGCATGAATCAGCTGAGCGTCTACAGTATCCTGCATCAATTCGCCAAGGTCAATTGGACGCATCTCTAATTGCATCTGCTTATTATCAATACGTGATAGCTCTAGCAAATCTTGGACAAGTGTCGTCATACGGTCTGCTTCTTTTTCCATGACGTGCAAAAACTGCATAGCGATTTCTCTATTATCAATGGCCCCATCTATCAGCGTTTCTGTATAGCTCTTGACTGTGGTTAATGGTGTACGTAACTCATGGGACACATTGGCTACGAACTCCTTACGCATCTGGTCTAATTTGTGCTGATTGGTGATATCTTGCATAACTGCTACCAAGCCTTCACTCTCTCCAAGCACATTGGTATAAGGTGCAAAATGCAAATTAAAGAATTTATCTTCTAGGGCCATCATGACCCCATCCTCATAGATCGTCTCCCCTGCCATTAGCTGGTCAAAGGATACATCTACACCCAGCTTAGGGTAGATATAATCAAACCGATGGTCCATATTGGTGTTACCCAACATCTCATAACAGACAGAGTTAGCATGGATGAGTACCCCTTGCCTATTAAAGGCCATTACCCCATCTGCCATATTTTCGAGTATTTTCTCTAGTTTACTCTTCTCACTAGAAATATCCCCCATGGTACGGCTTAGCTCTGTGGCCATATAGTTAAAACTCTGCGTAAGCTGACCAATCTCATCATATGAATAAATCGGTATACGGTTGAAGGAGCCTGATGCAAGCTGCTTAGAACTACTTGTCAGCTGCTTAATAGGGACTGTAATCATCCTAGAAAATACCCCACTAAACAATGCTGCCATAATCATCGCCAATACAGAACCCAAACTAATGGTTCGCATAACCTCCAAAACATTATTATAAATCTCACTAGCGTCCGCTTTGACAAAGATGATATACCTCATCTGACCCGTCTGAGGGTCAAATATAGGCTTAGCATGCTCAATACTTGGATTTTCCCCATCTTCTGAGATTTGATTACTTCCAAAATGGTGATACTCCTTGGTAAATTCCTTCTGGCTTGTTTTGACCTCTCCTACCACATAAGAGTCTATCCTCTTACCATCATAATCTGAGTTTGTGCCACTAAGTACTTTGCCTCGCTCATCCAAAATATAAATTGCATAAGTATTGAGACTCATACTATTTTTGAGCATGTTGTCCATACTCTCTAAGCTCTCCTCACTGCCAAATCCATCTTCCATCATCAACATAGATTCCATCTGGTTGGCTGCCTGAGTCATCTCACGTCTCAATTTTTCATACTGGCTACTCTCTATATTGCAAATAATAAAGCTCCCACTGGCCACCATGATAATGAGCACCACACAAAGATAAATCCCTACGATTTTCCAATGAATACTTGTACGCATCGGCTAGCCTCTAAAATAGTAACCTACGCCACGCTTTGTCAGCACGTATGTTGCCTTAGAAGGGTCATCTTCTATCTTTTCTCTCAGTCTTCGTACCGTTACATCCACTGTACGTACATCACCAAAATATTCATAACCCCATACTTTTTCTAGAAGTGTCTCTCTCGAGAATACTTTGCCCTTTTGGGTCACTAGGAACTTAAGGAGTTCAAACTCACGACAAGTCAGTTCAATCACTTGCCCCTCTTTGCTCACCTCATATTTGACAATATCAAGACTAAGGTTCCCCTCTTTGATGAGGTCCTTATTATCTTCTTGCTCTACAACTATAGCCGTTGGCACACTCACACGTCTTAGGTTGGCCTTCACTCTAGCAATCAATTCACGCATCCCAAAAGGCTTGGTGATATAATCATCTGCACCAAGCTCTAGACCCACCACCTTATCAATCTCCTCTGCCTTTGCAGTAAGCATAATAATCGGTGTATCCTTGGTCTGTCTCACCTTCTTACATACCTGAAGCCCATCCACCTTTGGCATCATAATATCTAACAAGATCAAATCCGGCTCCTGCGCTGCAATAAGGGCTAAGCCCTCCTCACCATCGTAAGCCGTACATACCGTATAACCCTCTTTTTCAAGATTATACTTAATAATATCTGAAATAGCTCTTTCGTCTTCTATAATCGCTACCGTATACATCATATCCCCCTCTTTACCGATACATTCTTCTAAAATATCTTATTCTATCATACCAAATTCTAGAGATGAAGTAAAAAGGTAAATACTTCTTCCCTAATGCTAGTTCGCCTCTGCTGCTGGCATCTCTACAACTGGCGCCTCTACTGG
>JBOFEH010000221.1:0-2699 GCA_051647765.1 Cellulosilyticaceae bacterium
TTTGCTTCTCATCTCCAAACGCAATTACCTTGCCCCCTAAGCAAATACAGTCAATATACATCTTAAGTCTTGCGGGAAAACTAAGGTCCCACATAGGTGATGCAATAATATAAGTATCTGCCTCCAAAAATTGATTGCCGAGTTCATCAATAATAGCCATCTCCTTTTTTTCTTCAGCAGATAACTTGTCATACTCTGGCCCCTGAACAAGCTTTACTTCATCAGTCAGATATCTAGGACTTAATTCTGGAATATGTGTTTTATAAAGCTCTACTTCTTCTAATTCATAGTCTGGATGTGTCTCTAAATATTTGTTTACCAGTACCCTTCCAAACCTTTTGCTAATAGATTTGCTCTCCTCCGATGGACTCGCTGTGATATATAATAGTTTTTTCATGTTCTAATCTCCTTGTCTCATGATGTCTTTGTGATTAGTATGCCCTATTTAAAAATACCTATGATTTATTTTGAAATCTGATGAATAAACGCCATAATCCTACTAATATAATCATCTGCTATTGTCTCACAAGCCTCTAAATGACCATACCCTTCTGTAATCCAAATCTCCTTATGTCCTACTGATTTTTGCTCATACATACTTTGACTCATTTTCATATCACAAATCATATCCTTATCCCCATGAATAAAAAACATAGGTACTTGACTCTTTTTAACATCTTCTATTGGCTTAATATCATTATAGGAAAACCCAGATTTTTGTTTATTATACAAATCTCCCATCCAACACCCTAGTTTACTAGGTATTGGCACCTTAGCCCCTTTGATTGCATAAGTAATAGCTCCCTTCATACAATCGTACGGCGCATCTAATATCAAAAAGTCTACATCTCTGTGACATTCTGTCATACCCGAATACATCGCCAAAGTTGCAGCCCCCATAGAACACCCATGTCCCCCTATCAAATAGTCTAGATAATGCTGCCTCAGCTGCTTCATAATTGCTAGCACATCATATCTTTCATAATATCCAAAAGTTCTATTACCTCCACCTGTTTTACCTGTAAATCTTGGATTAAATGTCACCACATCAAACCCCGTTTGCAGATATTTAAGCGCCAATGTCGCACTTCGCCACATATTCATCCCAAGCCCTGTTACTAGCACTACCATACGATTGGTAGGAATTGCTGATCTAATATATGCCCCCTCTATCTCATAACCATTCCCCGACTCAATCTGTATTCCCTCTATCTCATATGCCTTAAGCTGCTCCACGACCTCTGGCTGCTCTTTAAATACTTCTTCCAAACTAGTGTGCTGATAATCTTTGTTAACAAAACCTACTGTCTCTTTATAAATTTTCTTTCCTGTCAGATAAGTAACCATGCCCCCTATACCCGCAGTAATACCAGCAGCAGTTAATAACCTTTTCACGACCTTTGACCCCATAGATACACACCCCTACTAATTTAACTAATTTAATTTTCTGAATATTAATATTTTATACTTTTTAGTTTGGGTTGTCATCATTTTTTATTCTTTTCTCTAGGACACATTGATAAGTATATTACTACTATTTTGATTACTAACTCTAACTTCCCTGTATCATTATCTAATCCATCTATCAAATAACTACTTATGCTATACTAAGTATATTTCCCCTAGCTATTTAATATATTTTAGTAATCAATTAGTCGGGAGGATTATATGGTTATTACTCCAGGAATTAATGATTTACCTTTTACCTATGAAAAAGGCATTAAATGTTTTACTTTAATAGCCGAAGAAATTACCTGGGAAATTCTTGATAATGTATTTATTAAAGCTTGGGGGTATAACGGCTCTACCCCAGGCCCTACAATACATGTTTTTCCAGGAGACAAAGTCAAAATCAGAGTCATTAACCACTTACCTGAACGTACAAGTGTCCACTGGCATGGACTAGAAGTTCCTAATATCATGGATGGTGTTCCACCTATCGAACCTTCACCCTATATTGAGCCTGGAGAGTTTTTTGATTATGAGTTTACTATCAATAATCCACCAGGAACCTATATGTATCATTCTCACGTTAACGTTATGGTTCAAGATAATGCTGGATTACTAGGTGGGCTCATTGTAGAAGACCCTCGTTTGCAGAACAAACGGAAATACCGAGATTATTATTACTTACTTCAAGAGTGGGCTCTTGACGCTTTGCCTTGGGGCACTGTAAAAGATGGCACCTATGACCTCAATTTTCACAACCCTCGTTTTAATTTTTTCACAATGAATGGTAGGTGCTACCCTACGACCAAACCTATTTCCGTACAATTAGGTGATACAGTACGTGTACGGTATGGAAATGTTCAAATGCACCACCACCCTATGCATCTACATGGCCATCAATTCAAAGTAGTGGGTGCCGATGGTTTTCCTATCTCTAGGGATACCCAAATTTACAAGAACACTATTTTGGTTGCCTCAGGAGAAACTTGGGATATTAGCTTTGTTGCTAACAATCCAGGTATATGGCCTTTCCACTGTCACATGCCTTTTCATGTTACCAATAATGGTACACCTGGTGTAGGAGGACTTTTTACCACAGTGAATTATGAGCCTTTATAACTCTATTGCTTTTTATTTATAACACCTTACGGAGGAAAAATGATAACCAATGAATCTATTAATCGTGCTATCGATTATATTTTAACCCACATCAATGACCCTATTTCTGTTGATGAGATTGCCAGTCATTG
>JBOFEH010000222.1:0-4294 GCA_051647765.1 Cellulosilyticaceae bacterium
AGCGTTATATAAGTAACAACATAGAAAGAGAGAAGGTATGGAACGCTTAAAGAGATTATACGAGGATAAGGCTGGATTGATTTATAAGTATTTACTCCAACGGGGTGCCACAGTAGAGGATGCTGAGGAAATCGTGCAGAGTACTTTTGTCAAAGCAATTGAATACGAAGTCCATTTATTAAATCACAGCTCGGCTTGGCTTTTTAAAGTGGCCCTGAACCAATTCTATGATGTATGTAGAAAGCAAAAGCGTTATCCGAGCATCCCGTTGGATGAGGATATGCTTTATGTGGAATTAAGGTCGGCAGGTGTGGAGGATGTGGTGATGAATCAGGAGGTAGGTGAGAGGCTCAAGGAGCAGTTGGGGCAAATGAGTGCTACCTACCATAATTTGTTGATTTTAAAATATCAGATGGGGCTGTCCTATGAGGCAATCGGAAGATTATTAGGCATGAAGCCTGAGACTGTCAAAACTTATTTATACCGTGCGAGAAATGAGTTCAAAGAGAAGTGGAGGCAAAGAGATGAAAGATAAGGAATTAGAAGATTTATTTGAGGTGGAAGTATTGCCAGAGACGTTATTAGAGGAAGCGAGGCTAAAGAGCCGGGTGAGACAAGTGCTCATCAGTGTTGCAACGATTATATTGGTAGGATTACTTGTATGGCTTGTGCATTTGCAGATTACGCCTTATTGGATTAAAAACCGTGTAGCTGAGCGTAGTTTTTATGAGGGTGTAGTAGGTGCGAATCGTTTTGAGATGCCGTTTCGTCGGAAGATGACGTTTTTTGGAGGAGAGGCAGAGGGTGTGCAATATAAAATTGTAGGCCAGAAGCCTGTTGTTGTAGGGAAGGTGACAATAGCGGATAATGACGTAATGAATGTTATAGATATGAGTGATGGTGGTCTCTATTCAGATACAGGTCATAAGCTGATGATGTTTTATAGACCAGAAGCTGATGAAATACATGTTCGAAAAGAGTTTGAGACACTAGAAAATATGGCATCTGGGCGATTAGTAGAGGTAGGTGTTTCCTTAGATCAAGCCATGACTAGAAGTGAATTGGAGGCATTGTTACCACAAGGGGTCATGCTGAATTGGTGTTGGGTAGATACAGGGGAGGTAAGCAGGCGAGATATTGCAAGAGAGACAGAAGTGATAGGCTACCCTATGATTGACGAATCGGGTGAGAAGTTAGAAGACCCTGAGGCGAAATGGCTGGACTATTTGGACCTTATTAAAGATAGAGATACAAAATACCGTGATTATTTTAAGCAGATTTATGAACAGGTCAAAGAAGGACCACAGATTTTAGGGGCAGTCCTAGTAGGAGAACCAGAGGCTCTTAGACAACTCCGAAGGATAGAACAGATTAGGGGCGCTGTTATAGGAGAAGTAAGTATCTATTAAATTAGAATGATGGAGGTTAGTATGAAGACATTACGTAAAATAAAAACAAATCCTATAGTTTATACAGCGCTATGTTTTGGAGTAGCATCTTTAATCCTTAATATAGTGTCAGTATGGCTTTTGAAGACGGCACATATCAACGATATTATTCATGTGTTTTTGACTATTTTTATTTATGGACCTATTGTGGAATGGTTAGGAGGAGGAATCCCTCATGCTATGATTTTTGTACCTTTGGCGGTAATCGTAGATATGCTAGTGGGGGTACTTGTCGGGCTAGGTATTCGTAAATGGGTCAAAAAAGATACCTATCATACAATAGGTATCTGGGTTAGTTTTGCGATTTACTGGATTTTGATTACATTTCAGTGGTTACCACTGCTTTAGAAATAAAAGTCATAATAAGAGAGCAATAAATTGACCATTTGGCCATAATTTTGTGTGCCAGAGGAGATGCCATTGGCCTCTAAATAAGAGTTGTTAATTTCTGTAGCCATCTGCTCCACTTCGCCAGCATATTGATCGCGAAAACGGTTGTTAAAGCCTAAGTCATTATAGATTTTGATAGGCATTTGTTGGTTGAGTGTGTGTAGGAGCTGTGGGTCAGCCTTGGCAAGTGCGTTACTGGTATAAGCAATCGCCATAATATAGCCTGAGTATTGGAAGTCCGCATCAGGATGCATCGTACAAGTCAGGTAAGAAATAAAATTACATTCATCTTCAAAAGTATAGCCACGTTGATGTGCCATCTCATGGCAAGTGGTGGCAGGAATATTCATAGGAAGTATGGCAATATTGACATTAGGTTCACCGGTAAAGGGTGAGTACATCCCTGTAATGCCTGTATGATTGAGTACAGGTGATACGGCAAATGGCTTAGGCTTGCCATAATTCCCACTAAGGGAGGAGAATACCAATGTGGCTTTTTCATAGCCTAGTTTGGCTCTATTAAAGATATCTTTATAATCTCCATAGGTAAGCATCATACCTTGAGCATCTTCGGGGAGGTCTTGGCGCACTTTGTCTGCCTGCTGTAGCAGGTAACTGTAGAGTTTGCCAAGCTCCTCGGGGGTATAGTCTCTGACTTCTACACCATTGACCACACTAAAGTGTGGTCTTTTGTAGTTGAGGCCCCAGAAGGCCATAAATACAAAATAGACGATGGCACTAGCTGCAAGGAGATTGCAAAACCCACGAAGGACAAAGGTACCTTTGTGTGGGATGCGTCTAAACAGAGACACTAAGATATAGACCATATAGATGATGAGTGAAATAATAGCTAGTGCAACAAGTAGTTCAAATACAGAAAAAGGGAACAATCCGAAGCTCAAACTAAGTATGCGAATAGTAGATTTGTTGATGCCGAGAGAATAAAACTTTTCCCAGGCAATGGGATTTTTGGTGTACCAATAGCCTAGTAACATGGCTATTGGGATGAGTAATAAAATGAGTAATTGTTTTTTAATAGATTTAAGCATGATGCACCTCGATTTTGACTAATAAACTATAGCATGAACCATAGCCAAACATAATATTTATAAGGTAATATAAACTGGGGGATTTATCTAAGTTAAAAGGCCGTTTATGTCGATAAAAATGATGGGGAAGTGACTAATGTCTTGCGTTAGTCCTAGCAGTAGTGAACCGATAGAAAGTTTAGTTTTCCTATAAGAAAATCAATGAATAGATGAGTTAGAAGAAAAGGAGAGAGAGCATGAGAAGAAAAATAGCCATGTTATTGGCACTGATTATGATTGTAGGCGTTATACCACCAGTAGACGTATTCGGAGCTGTCATGAGTGGTAAGGCAGCAAGTCAATATGGATTTACAGCAAGAGAATACGGTATTTCTTTTGGAACGGATAGTCCAACACCGGATACGGATAAAGCACCAGGACTATTAGGGGACCAAGGTGGGGCCCAGTGGAATATCAGTAATAGTAGTGGAGGTTATAACGATGGATTATACCGTTTTACATACTATGTATTTAATAAAGAAACCTATCGTATAGAGGTAGACTTAGAAGTTGGTAAAGATAAGGATGGTCATATCAATCCGAGCCTTGCAACTGTGGGTGTAAGTACTTATAAAGAAAATGAAACAGTAGCCAATAGTGTCAATTATACACAACTTAATGTAAAGGTACCTACCACCACTACAAGTACACGATTTGTGACAGAGCTTAAGCTTGACCAAATGGCAGAAGATAGAGAGTTAGAGCTTAAAATTGGTAATTACTCTGTACTTAAATTCCAAATCAAGCAAGGTGTGGTACAGCTTACGACAACAGGGATTACAAAAGGATACATTACGCCGTATACTTTGCAATTTGCAGATTCATGGAATCCAGCTGACTTACAACAAGATGCAAAAATTGATTTGTTCAAGGGAATAGAAGGCTTAAAAGTATTACCAAAGCATCTTTATACTGAGGGTGGAGTTCTTAAATCTAAAGATATTTTGACCACACAGGACGATGTGCCAGGTTCAAAACCAGGTATTAAGGTGGAATTTACCCTTCCCAAAATGATTGAAAATGGGAAATTTACATCTGTGAGTCAAGGAGGGCAAGAGTATATTACCTTAAACTTAAGAGAAGAGTTTGCGACGACAGGGGGCGGTCAGCCTACTATGCCAAAGCAAGTGAGTTTCAAGTTGGTGGATAAGGCCCCTATTTATGATGGCTATGAATTAGGAAACCCAGGCTCAAAAATAGGAAATATTACAATAGCACAAGATATGGTGAGTTTATATGTGGTTAATGAAAGAACTGATATAGAAGAACCGGTTGCAGGGGAGCTTGTTGAGTGGGAAGAGATGAAATCAGGGATGCTCATGCAAACGCTATTGACACTAAAAGGTGGTCGTTTTGAGGACTTAGCCC
>JBOFEH010000223.1:0-2261 GCA_051647765.1 Cellulosilyticaceae bacterium
CCACGTCCGCCTTTTAAATCATTTTGTGTTTCTTCTGCCGCACCGATGAACATTTTAGGTCCATCAAAGTGTTTTGCTAAAAGTGTTTCAGAGATTTCTGGACCAAAGTTTCCAAGATACACACAAAGTGCATTACACCCAGCATTCTTGATATCTTCTAAAGCCTCCACCATATGTATTTCACTCTCAACGATACAAACTGGACATTCATAAATATCCTCTGCATTATACTTTTCTGCATAAGCTTTCACTAAAGCTTCTCTTCTTCCTACTGAAAGAGATTCTGGGAAACAGTCACGGCTTACTGCTACAATTCCTAATTTGATTGTTGGTGCATTATTCATTTTTTCTCATCCTCCATATTTTACTTTAAATTTAATTTATTTAATACAAAGATTTTCTCCTACCAGACCTGCTGGCATCCCCTCTGGTAATTCATTACTTTCCACATGACCTAAAAGCCATTTATTGGTAGCTGTTAGATAAAGATCTTCACCTTCTGTATGTGTATGTGCTAAAGGATAGTTGGTTCCTTTGGGTAAAATAATAGCTACACGGAATCCACCTTCTTCTCCATTACAAGGTGCATAATGGAGTGTTGTTGCATAAAGCTCTACAGCACATCCTTTTGGTAAGAAGAATGCTTCTACTTTAGCGGTATCATATTTGAAGTCTTCTGTCATGTCTTGCTGTGCACCTAATAAAAGAACTGCATCTGTAGCTGCTACATTGATTTCTGAAGTCTTATGATACTCTAGGGCATTAAGCATATAGTTATTACCGTTACAATAACCCATTTGAACTGGCATCTCACCATAGGCAATAGTTTGGACCTGTTTAAAAACATCTAGGACTTCAAGTGCTTCTACTGATGGCTCATAAACCACATTTTCTGGAAGTGGTGTTTCTTGCATTTTCTCCACTAACTCTGCAAAGTCAATGTTAGTCACTACTTTTCCATACCTTTTAAACGACTCATGTGTAACTGGATAAATTTCCATTTTCTCCCCTACTTTCTCCTTAAATAAGTTTATTAAATAATGTCTGACAAGCTGGATAAATTTCTTTAAACTGCATGTAACGTGCTTCGTACTTCGCTGCAATCTCTGCATCAGGCTCTACAGTATCAATCACTTTCACCAACTTGCTTGTTGCTTCTTCTATACTCGCATACTCTCCACAAGCCACTGCTGCAAGAATCGCAGCACCTAAAGCTGGCCCTTCTTCGCTTGCAATAATATCTACTTTAACATTTAAAACATTAGCGATAATCTGTCTCCAAAGTGGACTCTTCGCTCCGCCTCCACAGATTTTAGTTCTTTCAATATGGATACCTATTGATTTTGCTACTTCAAAAGAATCTCTAAGTGCAAAGGCCACTCCTTCTAAGACTGCTTGTGTCATATCTGCTCTAGAAGTATCCATAGTCATTCCGATGAATGTTCCTCTTGCATTTGGATTGTTGTGTGGTGAACGCTCTCCCATCAGATAAGGTAAGAAGTATACATGATTGTCTCCTAGATTAGTAATCATAGACTGCTCTTTGACATAATCCTTGGTGCCTACAATCTCATCCATCCACCATTTATTACATGAAGCAGCACTTAACATACATCCCATCAGATGATAATGCCCATCAGCATGAGCAAAAGCATGTAAAGCATTATGTTTATCGACCCCAAATTGCTTTGAAGAAATAAAGATCGTGCCACTTGTACCTAGTGAGATATTACAGTTTCCTTCTCCAACAGTCCCTGTTCCTACTGCTGCTGCTGCATTATCTCCAGCTCCTGCCACCACTTTACACTCACTAGAAATCCCTAGCTCTGCTGCAATTTCTGGTAGTACGTTTCCTACTACTTCATAACTTTCATAAAGCTTAGGAAGCTGCTCTAGGGTAATACCACAAATCTCACACATATCCTTTGACCAACATCTATTTTTAACATCCATCAAGAGCATACCTGATGCATCGGATACATCTGTACAGTGTACCCCTGATAACTTATAAGCAATATAATCTTTTGGTAACATGATCTTACGGATTTTCTCAAAGTTTTCTGGTTCTTTATTTTTTACCCACAGAATTTTAGGTGCTGTAAATCCTGTAAAAGAAATATTCGCTGTATACTCAGATAATTTTTCCTTACCAATCACATTGTTCAGATAATCACATTCCTCATAAGTTCTACCATCATTCCACAATAAGGCTGGGCGAATCACCTGATCCTCTTCATCTAAAATAACAAGGCCATGCATCT
>JBOFEH010000224.1:0-4487 GCA_051647765.1 Cellulosilyticaceae bacterium
ATGTTGAAGGCAACATCTAGTACACTACCATCACCGGCGGGACCTAAGGAACGTGTATCAAGAGAGGTGCTATCATGATTGGTATTGCATAATAAATCAGTTGTCAGGCGTAGTCTACAATAGGTTTGGCCAATACGTATAGGAGCAGATGGAGAGCGTGTAAAAGTGAGTACTGCGTGGTAAGGTGATGACAATTGGTGAGGAATGATAAGAGGGTCACAAGCTTCGTCACCGCCAAAAGTCCCATCTTGGTTGAGGTCTAACCAACCATATAAATAAGCCTCTTTACCTGTACGATTAATAATAGGTAACGCCAGTGTATAAGTGGTATCTGTAATAAGAAGAGGTGGTGCCTCTAGTTCAAATACTTCCGTAGTGGTATCCCCAAAATTCAAAATATTGGTAAGGGCATGACGGGGGCCATTATTGGCTAAAGAGGTACTATAATTGCCAGAAGTATTAGCTTGAGACAAATCAGGGGCGCTGCCTAATTGAATATAAAGTGGAATATTACTAGATTTTGCACCACCGATAAGATGAGGCATACTTAGGGTTGTGAATACTTCTGCTGTTGCCTTTGTATCGGTTAGGATGATACGGTAGAGTGCTTTGGAACCCTCAAATACACAGTACAGATTACCCGTATAATCAAATGTAATGGTTTTGTTAGGAGAGAGAGGGGTGCCTGTTGTCATCAGCAGTTTATGTGTCCCATTTGTAGGGTTAATACAAAGCACACAACCATCTGTATTAATGGCATAAAGTAAATGATTAATGGGATGAAATGCCCAAGATTGTATAGCTATAGGTGTAATAGGAAGACCTAGTTCATAGGGGGAGTGGGTGGAATGGGTGTGAGACCCGATAAGTTGCATATAAAGTAAAGAGTCTGAACACACATTCACCACATAAAAATCTAAGTCTTGAGATTCGTAGAGATAGAGTTCTCCTTCATCATTAATGGCACTGGATGTAAACCGTTTTTGGGGAAGGTGAGAAACTGTATAGAAGGTAATACGTCCAGAGGGACTGATTTTGAAAATTTGATGGGTCTTATGGGTATAGCCATAAATCAAATGATCAAGGTGATTATAGCTCATCACACCATAATCACCAGATTGCTTAAGCTTGGTGATCAGTGAGGCAATACCTGTTACTAAGTTGAGGCTATAAAGATGAGAGCCTTCAGGGTCTACCTGATAAGCTAGAGGCGTTGCGTCAAAGGGATCCAAAAAGTCATGGCCAAAATAAAAAGAATCGTAAACCAAGTCAGTATGTATCTGCTCAGCAGAAAGAGAAAGTGTATATTGTCTTGGGGTTGTCATACTATTATAGCCAAAAGGACCAGGAAGGGATGAGGAGACATTTTCAAGGTTTTTTTGAGGTGTAACGGTCTCGAAAAGTATATAGTCCCCAGGAAGATAGAGGTCTTTAAAGATAAATTCCCCATGGGCATTTGTGGTAGTCGTAAGGTATTCATGAGTTGGTAGTTGTAGTAAAATAGCTATCCCGGCTATTCCAGAGAAGTCTGGAGAGTAAGAGCCAGTATGCCTCGCATCATGAAATACAATTCCTTTAATTGTAGCATACATAAGGTACACACTCCTTTATAACGAATTTAACGCAGTGTTATTGTAACCAGCAAGAGCGTTACTTGATGAATTGTCCGAGAATCAGCTACTTTAGAATGGATATGTTCGATAGAAGGATAGATGGTAAAGGTACCTGATTTGATGACAGAAAGCGTATCGATTCCACCAACTTGTTGTGGTAAGACAATGGATAGACTGCGCATAGAAGTATAGTGGATTGAGTGAACTGTTTCGGTAGAGGTATGAGACATATAGGTAAGTTTTTCGGTTAAGCTCAGATTAATGGCTAACGTAATGCCAGAGAGCATTTGACCTTCATAAGATAAGCCTTGAGTGGATTCGATAAAACTATAATCTACCACAGTAGGGATAATCGCTGTATCTAGAATACGTGATAAATCAGGCTTATGGGGGGGAAGTGACAATACCTCAAAAAATGAAGATTCCTTGGAATAGTGTTTGTAACGGTCTAAATGCATAGTGTGCCTCCTTTTAACCTAATTGAACTGTAATCAGTAGCATCACATTGTGATAAAGGGTCCTTGGGGAAAGCATATGAGAAAAAATGTCTTGAACGATTACCGATGGAAAAAGATGCATCGTATGAGAAATGGTAGGAGGGAGGCTAATATAATCTCCAAAATATAAAAAATGATCTCCAAAGAATAGTGAATATTTAGGGTCAGAAGTTGCATATTGAAATGAAAATTTAATGACCCCACAAATGGCAGCCTTGTAGCCATCGCCTACTTCTACAATTTCTGAAGAAGTAATTGTAGTGGTGGTGGTAACCGTCATAAGGTCAGCCATATCAGGAAAATTAGGAAGTAGGGAGAATTGTCCGTTACAAGTGAGTGCTTTAAAATAAGGGGTAATGAGTTTTGGTGGGCGATCAATGCCTATATACTTAATAAATTCATTAGATTTTGTATTCATAGGAACCTCCTTGATAAGGTGCAGAGAATGAAGCCAAGATACGCTTGTGACATGGCTCAGGTAGGCTACTAGTGAGATGACACGGACTAAAATGGGGAACCAAAATTTTGTTATTTTTAGGATTTCTTGAGGCAACTATGATGCGGTAACAACAATCACTTTGAAGTGTCGCATCAAAAAAATAAAATCCACTGGGGTCAGTTAGAGTTTCAGCAATAGGTTGCATCGTAACCGAACCATTATGGCATTTGAGTTCGATGAGTTTGACGACTGATTTATAAAGAGGAAGTTGAGATATGTTTTTGAGTTGCCCCCATATTTTCACCATGTGCCTATTGCAAAGTGAAATATCTGTTCGAATAAGAGATGCTGAAGAATCTACAAAAATATTGGGTGAATGACCATGATAGATAGGTGTCATACAATAATTCACTTCATTGTATACGTCAGCATACATAAATAAGCACCTCCTTATAGGTAAAATGAGGATAGATATTGAACGATCTGATAGATGACATTCACTATATGTATATACAGAGGAGGTGATGAATATTTGTGAAATCCAAAAAAAAACCAAGCTAATCAGACTGAACAAGCATAGGGGGTAGAGGTAATTAATATACTATAGGGAGTGTATGCAAGGGGAGGGACGTAACATGTATCTTCAAATGGAGGTCAATAAAGCTTTTGCCACAGTAGGGGAGGAGCTTTTATATACTATTCACATAGGTAATGATGAGGCGTATGAAATCAGAGATGTATGTTTGATGGATGATGTGATAGATGGATTGAAGCTCGTAAAAGATTCTATAAAAATTGCTAATCGGTATATTATAGGAGATTTTAAAAAAGGTATCCAAATAGGGGTAATACCTATAGGTGAAACTCAGACGATTACATTTAAAATGAGTGTTGAAAAAATACCTGAATATTATTCTATTACGAATATCGTAGATGTAGCATATAGGGTATCCAATGAAACAGCTTATATGCAAAGTAATACAGTTATTACAATCATTTCAGATCCATGTATTTCACAAGAGAGTGGTGGCATACTACTTTCGGTCAATAAGGAAATCATTGATATTGGTGAAAGTGTCATTTATACAGCGATGCTGACTAATAAGGGAAATGTACCCGCCAAAAATATTAGGATTGAGGGCATTAAGGAGCCTATACAGATTGACAGTTTGGAGGTGTCAGAGACCTATGTTATGGAATACGAGGTGACTTATGAAGGGCTCTTGGATACTTTTGCAGAGACCAAGCAGCTCCAAATAACTTATGAGTTTGCACTAGCTAATAGGCAAGTGGTAAGGCATACTTACGCATCTAATGCTTGTGTTGTCACCATGCAAACAGCAACTTTTGACAAAGTGTTAGATGGAAGTCGCAAAAAGGCTTCGTTGACGCAATGTACTTTAGGTGAGGAAATTACATATACATTGATTCTCACCAATCAAGGTAACCAAACAGCCCAAAAAATGTGGTATGAAGAACCTATTCCTCAAGGAAGTACCTGGGTAACAGATAGTCTCAAGATGGATGGCCTTGTAAGAAGAGGTGAGTGCATTGCAGATGGGATAAGTTTAACGGATATAGGTGCACATCAAAGCACGGTCATTGAGTATAAGATAAAAGTGAACGATGCCCTACCTTATCCTAATCCTATAGGTGTGTGTGGGACTTTATCCTATACCTATGAGGTCAATGAAAAAGTGGTTAATGCCATGTATGAAGTGGATGCTGTAATGACAGAAGTCCAAGCCGCAATTTTAGCAACCGAAGGTGATTTGGGATGCAAGATAGAGGTGTCAGACACCCAAATCACTCTCAATCAGGTCATAGAAGGTCAAATTATACTCTATAATAGTGGCAATCAGGATGCTGAAAAACTAAGTATGAGCATAGATATACCCTCCTATATGAAGTGGGAAGGAGCTGGTTGGTCTATAGAAG
>JBOFEH010000225.1:0-16994 GCA_051647765.1 Cellulosilyticaceae bacterium
ATGAGTACCCTACGAAAAAACAAATCTAGGGTGCAACTCGCAGTACCAGAACAGTCGGCCTGGGATGAAGAACATATAGATTGGGCTACTACCTTGAGTTTGCATGCTAGTGTAGAGCAGCTGGATATCAAACTCAAAACGGTGATTATACTAAGGTATTTTGAGGATATGAAAATAGAAGAGATTGCCTATATTGTAAATAGTCCTAAGAGTACTGTGAAGTCTAGAATTCGGAAGGGACTAGGTGAGCTAGAGAGGCTACTGGGTGAAAATAGCTAGGAGGGAGTAGTGGTATGAAAAACTTAGAAGAGGCGCGAGGGCAATATGAACAAATACAAGTGCCAGAGGGGTATCAGCAGTTAATAGAGAAGACAATACAAAGTCAAAAGGAGAATAAGATGATGGCCATTAAGCATTATTTAAAAGTAGGCGTAGCAGTAGCTACTATTGGATTAGGAACATTTGGCGGAAGTCTCTATGCCAGTGAGGATTTTGCAAGGGGGATGTATCAGCTACCAGTCATTGGGGATGTAGCGAGAGTACTAACCTTTAATAAATATGTAGAAGATACGGATGCCTATAGTGTAGATGCAGAGATTCCCCATATTAAAAGCAATGAAGATAATGTATATATTAATCGTGTAAATCAGGCTATTCAAGCTCAGATGAGTAAGCTTTTGGAAGAGGCAAAAGTAAGGGGAGAAGAATCTCAGAAAGCGTATTTAGAAACAGGTGGAGATGCGGGGGATTATAGAGGGATTGCTATAGATATGAATTATGAGCTCAAATATAATGTGGATCATATCCTCTCATTTGCCATCTACAAAACAGAAACAATGGCAAGTGCCTATGATACAGCTTATTTCTATAATTTAGATTTAGCAGCTCAAAAACCAATAACCCTAGAGGATTTCTTTGGGCCGGATTATAAGACAATGATTGATAGTCAAATCAAGGAACAAATGAAAGAGCGAGAATTGACACAAGGCGCTGTTTATTTTGAAGGCTTCACAGGAATTAATAAGGATCAAAACTTCTATATTAATGAAAAAGGGCATTGTGTGATTGTATTTGATAAGTATGAAATAGCGCCAGGGTCCATGGGGATGCAAGAGTTTGAGATTCTAAACAAGGGGCAATTACTTCAGCTCAAGCCACAGGCAAGCTATGAAGTAGAGCAGACGCTATTAGCAAAGCAGACAGGTATAAGCTATCCGCAAGTGGTAAGTGGTTTAGATGATGTGTTGAAACAAACAGTTAATGAAAATTTGTATAGTGTGGTGAAGAAGTATCAGAACCCACAGTATACGAATCTCAACTTAGGCTACAAAGTGACACGTATAGATGATCAAGTGCTGAGTATCCTTTATAGAGGTTCTGTAGAGATCGAGGGATTGGGAACAAAGATGATTTATGAGAGTGTGACAGTGGATATGACACAAGGGGGACAACAGGTAACAATACAGTCTGTTACTAGAGGAGATGAAGCGGCAAAAGAAGTTCTTAAGAATCTCATAAAAGAAAAGCTTGAAGGCCAAGATGATGTGGAAAGTATCATGGAAGGCTTAAGGGTATACTTTAAGGACCAAAGGGCTGTGTTTTATTATATGTTGCCAGATGATAGTAAGCAGCAAATAGTAGAAGTAGAGATAGGTTTAGATGAGTTAGCACAAATGCAGTAGTAAGCTATAAGCAGAGTACCTAGTGTCCCTAGAGGGAGAAGGTATTCTGCTTTTTGTTTTTCTCGGTATAGGGAGAAGGTGTAACGGTACAATATGGAAGTTGTGGAGGGGATGCTAGGTAAGATATTGACCTTCACTAAGAGCTATGTAAAAATGGGGTAACTTGCAAGAAAAAATAAGAAGGTGTATCGATACAATAGGTGGAGAAAATGAAACAATCTGAGAAAACACGACTTATTGTAATGACAGCTATGTTTGCTGCGCTTGTATTTGTGGTAACCCGTATGAGTATTCCTCTTGGTATCAATAATCGCATTATTCATGTAGGGGATGCAGTGATTTATTTGGCGGCATGTATACTGCCTATGCCCTATGCCATGCTCAGTGGTGCTATTGGTGCGGGACTTGCAGACTTCATGACACCAGGGTGTATGATATGGGTCATACCAACTATGATCATTAAGCCATTGTTGGTTTTGTGCTTTACGGCAAAGACACCTCGGTTTGTTGTAGGGCGTAATGTATGTGGCGTTTTTATAGCGACAGGAGTAGGCTTGTTGGGCTATGCAATCGCTGAAGGAATATTATTTGGTAATTTTATTGCACCGATTATGGGGCTACCAATGGGTGCGCTTCAGCCTATAGGAAGTGGTATTGTTTTTGTGGCAGTAGGTTATGCATTTGACCAAATCAGTCTCAAAACAAAAATCTATAAGAGAGAAGGTTAGACATGACAATTCTTTATGAAATACAAAATAGTTTATATATTAATTTGACCAATAAATGTTCTTGTGCCTGTACTTTTTGTGTGAGACAAAAAGCAGATGGGGTGCATAACTCTGAGAGTCTGTGGCTTAAGCAGGATGTCACATTAGAGGCGGCTATAGAGGCTTTAGAACAAAAAGATTTAGAGTGTTATGAGAGTATTGTGTTTTGTGGGTATGGTGAGCCTCTGATTAAACTAGATGAGGTCATAGGAATTTGCCAGTATATCAAGCAAAAGAGTCAGACACCTATTCGCATTAATACCAATGGGCTTGCTGGCTTGACCCACAAGAGGGATGTCCCAGCACTACTAAAGGGCTATGTAGAGAGTATCTCTATTAGTCTTAATGCGCCAGATGCAGTAACGTATAACCGTATCTGTAGACCAGTCTATGGAGAAGGCGCCTATGATAGCTTGCTAGAGTTTGTAAGAAGTTGTAAACAAAACATCCCCCAGGTGATACTCAGTGTTGTAGAAGGGACCATATCACCAGAGCAAATCAAAGGGTGTCAGCAAGTAGCTGATGAGCTTATGGTTCCCTTAAGGGTGAGAGAGGCTATATAATAGAGAAGATACATGATAGCAAAACGACTTGCAAAAGGAGAGAGACAGATGAAAAAATATGATGTGATCTTACTAGATATAGACGGAACCCTAATGGATTTTGAAAAGGCGCAAGATGCAGCCTTTGAGGGAATGCTGACCAAGCATCAAATCATATATAGTGATGAGATTTATGATGTCTACAAAAAGATTAATAAAGGACTTTGGGAAGCATTAGAGCGTGGCGAGACGACCAAAGCACAGCTTAAGAGCCTAAGATTTGAAAGGTTCTTAGAGGCTATAGGTATGCAAAGAGATGTGGCGGAAGTTGTAAAAGACTATGAAACCTTACTAGGGCAAGGTGTTTATTTTATAGAGGGCGCAGAGGCTATTTGTGAGCAGCTCAAAGCACATTGCACAGTGGCAGTGGTGACTAATGGTATTTCGACCATACAAAATAACCGCCTAGAAAAGTCAGGACTAAAGCCTTATTTCGACTACATATTTATCTCTGAAGAAGTAGGCTTTGAAAAACCTCATAAGGGATTCTTTGAAAAAGTATTTGAAGTAGTAGGGATAACGGACCGCTCTCGTGTATTGATCGTAGGAGATTCCTTATCAGCAGATATCAAAGGCGGCAATAATGCAGGGATTGATACATGTTGGTTTAACCCAGAGGGACAGTTGGCAAAAGAAGGATTGACAGTAACCTATAATGTAAAGAGTCTTGGCCAGTTAAGTGAAATCGTAGGCATCTAATATAACATACAAAAGGTATTGTATTTAAGGACATAAATACAATACCTTTTTGCATGTCCAAGCATATGATAGTAGTAGCATGTAAAAGGAGGCATCAAAATGACTATAGAAATTAAGATTAGTGGCGATCAAGTAACGCCCATGAATCAGACTGCAAATACACTAGTCGTAGCTATTCATTTGGAGCTACTATGGGGATTGCTTGTCCCTAAGTATAAACAGGTGTATGTGGGGGTAGTTTTGCAGATTCCCACAATAGTTAAGGGTCAAGCAGGTATAGAGATACCGCTTATAACAGAGACAGAGGTTAATCAATGTTTTGAGCTTGCACAGATCAAGGATCAACAGGTAAGGCTAACCTTAGCTTATCCAGGAGAGCTCGATCCAACAAGGGAAATCGTAGGCAAGGCTTTGGTAACGGGTTATACTCAGAGCGGCGTAGTGAAGGAAGGGTGAAAGAATGGGAGCAATGACTTATATTGATGTACCTAAGAGTCAGGTAAAACTCTTGAATAAAGGTAATTTAAATACAGCAATAGTGAGTATAGACTTATCACGTTTGTGGGAGCAAATTATTCAGTATAATGGGATTTATGTACAAGTGGAGCTCACTATAGGGGTGTTACAAGGGATACTACCTCAGACACTTTTGCTTAATCTAGGAGAGGCATTTATGGTCAGTACAATCGACCCTCAGACCAAGACGGTTACCCTTTATGGAGATTTCCCGGGAATAATCAATCCAAATCAAGAGAATGTAGCAAGTGGAAAGGCCCAGGTGCTTTACTACAAAATAGTTTAAGTAGCATGTCACACCTAAGAAAGAAAATCATATATTACTACTATACAAAGGAAAACAAGCCGAACCAACAGAGAGAATGAGAGACTGCAGCTGTCAGGGGACCTGGTGGATAGGTAATATAAAAAATTAAATCTATTGGTATCTAGAAGGGGTTGACTTAATATGGCAGATTTAAACGTAACATTATCAGAAGCAACACAAATAACAGGATTTGGAGAAGAAATTGCTGTTCAAGTTCAAGTAGCACCAGCAGTAGGTACAACTTTTACTATTCCAGCATCTCAAACAGCATATGTGCAAGTAAATTTTGCATATGATACTGTTGCACAAGTTATTTCACAAGCAATTACAGCAGGCGGTACACCTATTACTATTACAAATGCTGCGCCATTCACATTAGATGGCTTGTATTATCCAGGTGGCATTTATGATGCAGCTAAAGTTTCAGGCAAAGCAGCAGTTATTTTAGGAGCTACAAAATCATAATCTAGAGTCGAAGTAAAATAAGCTGCCTTGGGGGGAACACGTGCTCCTTAGGGGCAGCTTTTTTCTAAAGAGAGAATAAGAATGGGAAAAGGAGAGAGGTAGACATGGCTGTACCAGTTGTCACCATTTATTTGGATGTCAATAATACTAATATTGTTAAAGACCCTGTGAGATACAATGTTCAGATACAGGTGGATTTAGAAGATATATGGGAAGAGCTAATCAGTGAACCCCAAAACATACCTTATGCAAATATTAATGTTCAAACATACGTTAGCATACCTACTTTAATAAATAATGTATCCCAGACAATATACCTATCTGTTATCAATACCTTTGCAGTGAGTAGTATTCAAAATAAAAAGGTGACGCAATATGGTTACTTTGAAGGCAGTTATGATGAGTCACGACTAGCAACTGCAACTGCAAATGTTTGGTATTATGTGATGATACCAGCTTAGTAAAGGGGGAGAGATATGGATATCATAATAGACAATATAACGGTTCGGGAGCAAATCAAAGGGTTTGGCCAAAAAACCTCTAACCTTGATCTTGTGGTGAATATCAAAGGGTTAATTGGTGAACAGGAAACCCGCGCCTTTATTTTATCCCTCCAGATGACGGCAAATGGGTATACCTATCAGTATAGTAACCTCTACACTACAACGGATATAGATAATGAGGGAAATATTATCATAGGTCAGGTTACCTTAATAGGAGAAGTAGATGAGTCTACATTACAGACCAAGGCCCAAATTACATTTGTGGTGGAGTAGGGGGGAGGGCGATGAAAAGTGCAATACAGGTAATGTCTTGTGTGGTGGCTAGTCAAATTGTAGGGATAGGTCAATCACTTATTGGGCTGGAGATCAGTGTGACGATAGAGGGGACTATAGTTATTCCACGTGATACAGAGATGATAGTAGAAGTGTGGCTGTTATTTAATAATGAGGAGCCGGTGGTGTATATCACACAGAGTATACCTGCAAATAGCATTGTACAAGGAAATAGTCAGATACCAAGCCTATTCAAACTACAAGGAATACTATGGGTGAAAGGTTATGTGGACACAATAGAAGTTATGGAGAGTGGGGGAGTGATTTACGCTATTAACTATACTTAAATGGGGGAGAGCGCGATGGCATTAGAAATTAGCATAACACCAACACTTAGCGATTTTGGAAATGGTGTGCCTACAACAACAGTTGTGGGGGTAGTAGATGTTACAAGTATCGCTCATCTACTCAACAAGTACAATCTCATTATGAAAGTTGTTTTGGCGGTCAAAAATATAGATGGGACTAGAAGCACCTATGAGTTTACTCAAATCTATCGAAATATTATCACGTCAACTATAAGGTTTGAGATGATGGTAGTAGGCCAATTTACAGATACTTCAAATATGAGTGGAACGGCTTTAGGAGGTCTTATCAATAAATAGGGAGGAAGGTCATGGGGGTTATAGATATAGCATGTGAAGCAAGTATGACATTTACAGATAGTTCAATGTGTCCAATCCTGAGTGATATAGGTTTTGGGGTCAAAAATGGGATAACCTATTGGAGTTACATTTATTTCAATTTAAATAGTCTCCCAGAAGATATAGAGATAGTGGTGGCAACTATTACTTTATTTAAATTAGAAAAAAGCAGTTGGTGTAGTGAGCAAAGAGGAACATACCATTACTGCGCTGTACCGACACTTGATTACGTGACACCGTATAGTTATTGCTATGAGGCACCTAAATTAGCTGAGATGTATAGGGAATATTTTGCTGTCAATGAGGAGAGTGCCTATACCGAAATAGACATTACACTTATTTTAAATGAATGGATGAATGGGATGTTAGACAATAAAGGGTTGATGTTCAATGCAGACCTATGCGGTCAGTTGCAAATCTATGGGGGTGAAAACCTATGTGAGCAAAGTCTAAGACCATTTTTGAGAATCAAATATAAAAAAAGTAGCATACCAAGCCCAGATATTCACCCACCTATGATACCACTTCCGCTGAAGGTGTCCATAAAATAAATCAATATAAAAAATAGGTTGGCCTCAAGAACAATCTATTTTTTATATTAAACAATAATACTAAATTAAACATAAGTGCAATGTTTACATAAGGTATCACACGATTACGTTTATTAACCGATATATGGTACGAATACATCAACTGGAGGAGAGACAAGATGGAGACAAAAAAAATGAGCATTAAAACCAAGGGTATTGGCTTTAAGATTTTTAAGACATTTATACCTATTATACTTGTGTGTTCTATTGTATTAGCAGGGGCAATCTACACACAAACAAGAAAGGAAATCATACAATTAGCAGATATGATGCTAGCCCAGGTTGCTAAAGATACGGGCGAAATTGTAACCAATAATATTAGAATGGCGGGTACTAAAGCCAAGGAGCTTGCAAAAACTATTGGAATCTTGGAACTTAGAGATACGACAGAGATTATGAAAATAGTTGAGAATAGCATTGATACCAAGTTGTTTAAGACAATAGCATATGTGGATACAGAAGGAAATTATATAGATTTAGAGGGAAGAAAATCTAATATTAAGGATAATGAGTGGTTCCAAATAGTCGTACAAGGGACAGGAAGTACTTCTCAGCCTTATGAAGCTTATAACGGAGAAGTAGAGATGTCTTACTGGTATCCTATTTTTGAAGGAGAAGAAGTAACAGGTATTATTATAGGGATTAGAGATGGTCAACTTTATAATGAGTACATAGATGCACTTGAGATAGGTGAGACAGGGACAGCTTTTATTATCGACAAAAACACAGGAATTGTATTAGCACATCCAGATAGAAGTTTAGTGAATGGGACGAATACTCTGGAGATGATTAGCCAAACCATGCCACAGTATCAGGATATGAACCGTGTTGCTCTGGAGATGATGGAAAACTTAACAGGTAAAACGGAGTTTACATTAGAAGGGGAGAAAAAACTAGTAGCCTATACAGGGATGTTCTCTGATCGTTGTGTAATCGCAACCTTTGTAGATGAGTCAGAATTATTAGGTGGGCTCACAACAATTATGATGGCTATTTTTGTGATTGCAATTCTCATTATAGTGATTAGTGGGGTGATGGTAGCGAGAATGTCAAAAGACATTACAAAAAGTGTAGAAGGAATCAAGAGGTTTATTGATCATTTTGCTCAAGGGATGATTAATGAAGAAATAGGGACGGAATTAATAGCGAGAGAAGATGAATTTGGAGATATTGCAAAATCCCTTCAGCAGACACAAGTATCTATTAAAAGTATGATTATGGAAGTCAAAAAAGTTAACCAAGAAGTAGAGGGAGCGTCACAGGCGCTCAGTAATATTTCTAAGTCTGTAAGTGACCATAGTTTCATGGTCAAAGAGTCTATCGGTGAGATTTCAAAAGGAACAACAGTGCAGACAGAGAGTCTTGCAAGTACCGTTGATGAATTTAATCATTTTAGTGTGATGCTAGATGAAATGAATAGTAGTCTACATAGTATTCAAGAAGCCACTGAGAATATTAATAACAATGCAGTAATGAGCAATGAAGATATGAACCATGTGAGACAACAAGTAACGGTAATCAATGAAAAATTCAACTCATTTATTAAGAAAATTAACAGTATGAGTAGTCAAATCACTAATATTAATCAGATTACCAAAATGATTCAAGAAGTATCGGAAAAGACAAATTTACTTTCACTCAATGCAAGTATTGAGGCAGCACGTGCAGGTGAATCAGGAAGAGGATTTAGCGTTGTTGCAGATGAAATCAGAAAGCTTGCAGAAGAGAGTAATACTTCTACAAAACAAATTAACCATGTGATTACAGATATTTTTGTAGAGATGAATGCTATTGTAGAAGAAGCAAAAGTGATGAGTGATTACTTAGGAGAACAAAGTTTATCTATTGAAAAAGCAGCGCATACGTTTGATACTATTACAGGTTCAGTAGAGATTATTAGACCAAAACTTAGTCAAATTAATGCATGTTCTCAAGATGTAAAAGATAGAAAAAATACAATAACACTTCAAATCGATGAGCTATTTGCTGTATCTGAACAAGTCATGGCTTCAACAGAGGAGATTACAGCAATTATTAGTCAGGTAAGTCAATCAAGTGAAGACGTGGCGATGTCTTCAGAAAAACTCGTTAAATTAACATATGTCGCTAATGACAAATTAGAAGAGTTCAAAATATAGAAACAAAAAAATACCTTCACTAGAATAAGTGGAGGTATTTTTAATGCAAAAAATCCTAAGTTTTTAGACTTAAAAAAAATATAAAGAAAAAATAGTTATTGATTTTTATTCAATAAAATGTATAATTATTTATATAGAGATGTCAACATAAAAATATAAAACATAATATGGAGGGGTCCAATGAATAACTATACAGTGAATATACCAAGCTACACTATCGGGGTGGATGCATTTTGTGAAATAGAGTCTATATGTCAGGCATATGGAGAAAATATAGTATTAATTGGCGGGGAAACCGCACTACATAGAGTGAGAGAAAAATTTGAGAGAGCCATAGAGGGTTCCATATTACATAAAAGAGATGAGATTTGGTACGGTGGGGAGTGTTCTAGCCAAAATATAGAGAGAGTCTTGGCGAAATTAGAGGGACAACCAGTAGATATGATTTTTGGTGTAGGTGGTGGACGTGCATTAGATACAGCCAAAGCAGTGGCGGATAAGCTAGGGAAGCCTATATTTACAATACCAACTACAGCGGCAACTTGTGCGGCAACGACTAAATTATCAGTAGTTTATAATGAGCATGGGGTGTTCGAGACGTTTTATTTCTATGATGTGCCTCCAACGCATGTGTTTATTGATACAGAGATTATTGCAAATGCACCGGCTAAGTATTTAAGAGCAGGAATAGGTGATACATTAGCTAAGCACTATGAGTGTACCTTTGCATCTAGTGGCAAAGTACTAGACCATAATAGTGGGTTGGCAAGAGCTATGAGTAGCATGTGCGTAACGCCGCTATTAGCTCATGGAGAGGTAGCTTTAGCAAATTGTGTGCAAGGACAAGAGTGCTTTGAACTTGAGCAGGTAGTGCTTGCAAACATCATCACAACAGGATATGTATCGATGCTCATTGAAGAGTGTTATAACGGTGCTGTTGCGCATTCTGTATTTTATGGCTTAACAATGCTGCCACATATTGAGGAGAGCTACTTACATGGTGATGTAGTAGGCTATGGGGTATTAGTACAACTAATGATGGATGGGCATGAGGATGAAGTGAGAAAGCTTTATCAGTTTTACAAAAAAGTAGGTATTCCAACATGCCTAAAAGATATAGAAGTAGTCTATGAGCAAGAGGTATTGATGCCTATATTAGAAAATGTCATGACACAGCCGGATATGGAAGTGTTACCATACCAAGTAACAGCAGAGATGTTATTTGAGGCTATGGGGAATATCGAAAAAATCGGAAAGAACGGGGAGGTTTAGACTATGGATTTAGAAGTAGCGATTGCGCAAAAAGAGAGTAAGGTGAATCTCAAAAACTTAAGTAAATTTGTTATTTTTTCAGCATTTGGGATTGCAATGTTTCTTGTACCTGTATCTTCAGGGGAGAGTTTTAATACATTAATAGGGATTATATCAGACACGATTAAGAGTGTTTGTGCACCGATATTCCCACTAGTCGTGACTGTATTTATGATGATTGCGGCAGGGTTATCAGTGATTGATTACATTGCTAAACCGGCATGGATTCAAAACAATAAAACCCTTAAGAAATTGTTTTCAAGTTCTATAGCTTATGTCCTAACAAAAGTGGTAGCGGCTATTGTATCACTCCTTGTTGTACTTGGTGTAGGCCCACAAATGATTATTTCAGGAGACACTGGTGGCACAATGATGGGGCTTGGTGCAACACTTATTGCAATTACTGTACCACTTAGTTTTATCTTACCATTCTTAACAGATAGCGGAATTATGGAGTTCTTGGGAATTCTTCTTAAACCCCTTGTAAGGGTATTATTCAAAGTACCAGGGCGTGCCTCTATTGACCTGATTACATCATGGTTTGGAGCAGCTAATGCTGCTATTATTGTGTCGAGAGAGCAATATATGAAAGGTTATTATACGGCGCGTGAGACAGCGACAATTATGACCAATTTTTCATTAGTATCGATCCCGTTTTGCTTAGTTGTTGCGGGGACAATTGGTGTAGATCACCTCTTCCCAGCGTTTTATGGGATTACATGTTTGGTGGGGATTTTGTTAGCGCTTATTATGCCACGTATTGCGCCACTTACCAATCTGCCAGATACATATTATGAGCCAGTAGGCAAACAAATCAATGAAGAAGTGCCAGAAGGGCTTGGTATTTTTACACATGCTGTGACACAAGCGTGTCAACGTGCTGAGGCGTTTGAGCCTAAGAGTGTTTTTGGAAGTGGAAAAGATGTTATCGGAGGGATTGTATTTAACCTTATCCCAACAGTTATTGCATGGGGGACTATGGCACTTATTATTGTAGAATATACAGCAGTACTTGACTGGGTGTCTTATCCAATGGGACTATATCTTCAAGTATTAGGTGTGGAAAATGCGTTCCAAGCGGCACCAGCTACTTTGGCAGGATTTGCAGATATGTTTATTCCAGCCCTTTTACTCACATCAGTAGAGTCCGTGCAAACAAAGTTTATTGTGGGTGCACTATCATTAGTCCAAATTATTTATATGACAGAAGTAGGTGCAATTATCGTGCAATCTAAAGTACCTGTCAATGTCAAAAAGTTAGCGATTATCTTCTTAGAGAGAACAATTATTGCGTTACCAATTATTGTACTTCTCAGCAAACTTGTTTTTTAGGAGGCCGATATGAAACATAAATTTATAGCAAAACGTTACTGGAATACAGAGATGACACCTATGGGCAAAAGTGCGGATTTGGTGAAACAATTCGATGATGTGATTAACTTAAGTTTAGGAGACCCTGACTTAACAACAGATGAGCGTATCATACAGGCGGCTTTTGAGGATGCTAAGGCTGGGCATACCCACTATACCAATCCATTAGGGGATATAGAATTAAGAGAAGCAATCAAAGATTATTATGATGAGGAATATGGCTATCCAATAGAGACAGATGAGTGTTTGGTAACGACCAGTGGATGTCATGCCATGTGGCTCATTATGGAGACGATTTTGGATGATGGGGATGAAGTCATTGTGGTTGAGCCGTACTTTACGCCTTATCCAGATCAGATCGCTCTTGCTAGGGGAAAGGCTGTGTTTCTTAAGACTTATGAAGAAGATGAATTCCAAATTGATGCGGCCCGTCTTAGTCAGTGTATCACCAATCGAACAAAGGCCATTATTGTGAACACACCAAGCAATCCAACGGGGGTATGTCTTACAAGAGAGAGCCTAGAAAAGATTGCACAAGTGGCAATCCAAAATGACTTAATTGTCGTAGCAGATGATATTTATACAGCTTTTAGTTTTGAGGAGCCATTTATCCCGATCACAACATTAGAGGGGATGAGCGAACGTACGATAAGTATTAGAAGCTTCTCAAAAGACTATTGTATGACAGGCTGGCGTATTGGGTATATTATTGCACCAGCTGAGCTGATACAGATGATGAAAGCGATTAATGAAAATAACGTTTTTACAGCACCATCTATTTCTCAAAGAGCGGCCATTCATGCACTACGTATGAGAAAGCAGATTGTGCCAGAGATTGTAGCAGAATTTAAAGAGCGTGTAGACTATGCATACATGCGTATTCAAGAAATCAATAAAATTTCTGTGTTACCACCAAGAGGGAGTATCTATCTCTTTGTAAACATCAAGGAGACAGGGATGAGCTCTGCGGCGTTCTGTGATTATTTATTACAGTCATGTCATATCCTTGCTATTCCTGGTAATGCCTTTGGAGAAGCTGGTGAGGGGTATATTAGACTTGCCATGACGGTTAGTGTAGAAGTGCTAAAACAAGCATTTGATCGTATACAAAATGACCAAATGTTTCAGTGACAGAATATGTAAAAAGAGCTATCCTAGAGGTCTTGGGATAGCTCTTTTGCACATATAAGAGGTGTTAACCAAAAACATATCATATGACATCAAACTATAAAATGAGCTACATTCAGATAAAATGAACTAAAATAGACAAGGAAAAGATTAAATAATTAAGAAAATTACTGGATATATAAGGGAAGATCCTATTTTTTGATAGGTAAACATAATAAACAAAGGTATGTGTAAAAAATAGACAAAAAAAGATAAAGTTAAAATTGAATTAAACCTATTTTTGTAATATAATTTTAACTGTTCAACATTAGAAACTTATAGACAACAAGGAGTGATTAGGGCATGAATAAAGCACAAGAGGAAGAAGTATACATAGAAGGTGGCTATAGAGAGGAAAACGACTCGATTGGGTCAAAGGAAGTACCTAAACATGTATATTACGGTGTTCAAACATTAAGAGCAGCAGAGAACTTCCGAATTACTGGACTTGAAATGCACAGTGAGATTATCAATAGTTTAGCACAAATCAAAAAAGCATCAGCTATTACAAACTATGAAGTAGGTTTACTAGATAAAAAAGTTGCAGATGCTATTGTAAGAGCATGTGATGAAATTTTGGCTGGTAAATTGCATGAGTACTTCATTGTTGATCCCATACAAGGTGGTGCTGGAACTTCTTTGAATATGAATGCAAACGAAGTTATAGCAAATAGAGCTATCGAAATTTTAGGTGGGGAAAAAGGCGATTATGATATCGTTAACCCAAATGATCATGTTAACTATGGTCAGTCTACAAATGATGTGATTCCAACAGCGGGAAAAATGACAGCACTTAAACTCCTAGATAATGCACAAGCAGAATTAGAACGTCTATATGAAGCATTACTTGTGAAGGCAGACGAGTTTGATGATGTCATTAAGATGGGTAGAACACAGATGCAAGATGCCGTACCTATTAGACTTGGCCAAGAGTTTAATGCGTATGCAGCTGCAGTAAAACGTGATATCTACCGCATGGAAAAAGCAAAAAATGAAATGAGATCACTTAACTTAGGTGGGACTGCCATCGGAACAGGACTTAATGCCGATGAACAATATCTCAAGCGTGTAGTGCCAAACTTAGACCGTATCACAGGACTTGGGCTTGTCCAAGCATTTGATCTTATAGATGGAACACAAAATTTAGATGGATTTGTAGCAGTATCAGGTGCGGTTAAAGCAGCGGCAGTTACATTATCAAAAATGTGTAATGACTTAAGACTTATGTCATCAGGACCAAGAACAGGTTTTGGAGAAATTAATTTACCACCAAAACAAAATGGTTCATCAATCATGCCAGGAAAAGTTAATCCAGTTATCCCAGAAGTTGTGAACCAAGTAGCTTTCAATATCATTGGAAACGACTTAACAATTACAATGGCAGTAGAAGCGGGTCAATTAGAGCTTAATGCTTTTGAACCAATTATTTTCTATTGTTTATTCCAATCAATTGATACTTTAACTTATGCAGTGAATACTTTAGTAGATAACTGTATAGTAGGTATTTCAGCTAATAGAGAAAGATGTCGTATGCTTGTGGAAAATAGTGTAGGGATTATTACAGCAATTTGTCCACACGTAGGTTACCAAGAAGCGGCGAGACTTGCAAAACAAGCTATCAAAACCGGTGAATCTGTAAGAGATATGATCTTAAATGAAGGCTTATTAAACCAAGAAGATTTAGACAAAATTTTAGATACAATGGGTATGACAGAACCAGGTATCTCAGGCAAAGAACTCCTTCAAAAATCTAAATAAAGGTGGCGTCAAAAAATGAATTATAATGAAGAAGCATTAAAATTACATAGTGAAAACAAAGGAAAAATCTCTGTAAATAGTAAAGTTCCTCTTAGTAATAGAGATGATCTTAGTACGGCTTATACACCAGGTGTAGCAGAGCCTTGCCGTAAGATTCACCAAAACAAAGAAGACGTGTATACTTATACAGCAAAAGGTAACTTAGTAGCAGTGGTATCTGATGGAACAGCGGTACTTGGACTTGGGAATATCGGTCCTGAGGCTGCTATGCCAGTTATGGAAGGAAAAGCTATTTTATTCAAATCATTTGCGGATGTAGATGCATTCCCTATTTGTCTTGATACTACAGATACAGAAGAAATTATCCGTACAGTAAAACTTCTTGCACCAACATTTGGTGGTGTTAATTTAGAAGATATTGCTTCTCCAAAATGTTTTGAAATTGAGCGCCGTCTAGAAGAAGAATTAGACATTCCAGTATTCCATGATGATCAACATGGGACTGCAATCGTTGTAACAGCAGCGATGCTTAATGCTCTCAAAGTAGTTGGCAAAAAAATCGAAGACATCAAGGTAGTGCTTAATGGACCAGGTAGTGCTGGGACAGCTATTATCAAGATGCTTCTTCACACAGGTGTCAAAAATATCATTGCATGTGATGAACATGGTATTTTACACAAAGAACGTGAAATTGGGATTGTTGACCACAAAAAAGAGCTTTGCGAAGTGACAAACTTAGAAGGCTTACAAGGAACGCTTGCTGATGCAGTAGTAGGTGCGGATGTATTCATTGGGGTATCAGTAGCCAATGCGCTTAAGCCAGAGATGGTCAAAACAATGAATGCTGACCCTATTGTATTTGCTATGGCTAATCCGAATCCAGAGATTATGTATGATGAGGCTATTGCAGCAGGTGTAAAAGTTATGGGAACAGGTCGTTCTGACTTCCCTAACCAGATCAATAACGTGTTAGCCTTCCCGGGAATTTTCCGCGGAGCATTAGACGCACGTTCAAGAGATATCAACTATGATATGAAACTTGCAGCTGCAAATGCTATTGCAGGACTCATTACAGATGAAGAGTTAAATGCAGAATACATCATTCCATCACCATTTGATGAGCGTGTCGCAAAGGCTGTAGCTGAAAAAGTAAAAGAAGCAGCCATCGCATCTGGCGTAGCGAGATTATAAGGCTAATAAAATAATGAATGATGAGACAACCTCCAGCTATTGGAGGTTGTTTTTTGAGAGGGGATAAAAGATGGAGTATTTGAGATTATTAATGATTATTTGTCCACTTGTATTTGTAGCGGGATTTGTAGATGCTATAGCAGGTGGGGGAGGTATTATTTCTATTCCAGCCTATTTGTTTGCAGGGCTTCCAGCCCACTATGCAGCAGGGTGTAACAAATTTTCAGCTAGTTTAGGGACAGTTGTAGCAGCAGGCAAATACCTAAAGAGTGGTAAAGTGAAACTAAGAATAGCAGTTTTTTCGGCAATGGGAGCAGTTATAGGGGCTTCGTTGGGGACGAGTTTGGCATTATATGTGAGTGAGCAGACGCTCAAAACATTGTTATTAGTAGCCTTACCTCTAGTAGCAATTTTTTTGTTTACCCAAAAAAACCTAGGCAAAGAACAGTCTAGTAAAGTACATTCTATCAGACAACAAAGTATCTATGCGTTGATTATAGGGATCGTTGTAGGGGGTTATGATGGTCTTATAGGGCCAGGGACAGGCACATTTTTGATTTTGGCTTTTTCAAGTATACTAGGGCTTGAGTTGGTGACAGCTTCAGGGTGTGCAAAGGTCTCTAATTTAGCATCTAATATTACATCTACGATTATTTTTGTAATAGGTGGTAAAGTCATCTTCTTGATAGCTATACCAGCGGCATTATGTAGTATGACAGGTGGTTATATTGGTGCGAGGTGTGCCATTAAAGGTGGTGCAAAGTACGTGAGATACGTGATGTTTGTGGTACTGGCACTATTGTTTGTTAAGACAGCCTATGAATTTTTGATTTAATAAAGAAAGGGGCATAAGAAGTCTTCAAATGGTACATAACAAATAGTATCTATTCACTTTGTAATCAGGAGGCTATATGATGTATGACTTAGGAGAAGATGACGGACTGCCATTA
>JBOFEH010000226.1:0-22474 GCA_051647765.1 Cellulosilyticaceae bacterium
CCTTTATTGTTTTAATGATACTTCTTGATATTCTCTATGTGCTCCCCATCCTTGGTTGCATCACAAGTTATTGTCAGGCTAGAGCCTTCATCCTCGGCCTCTATCGCTACCTTATAACCATCCGCCTCAAATACCTGTAGAGGAATAATATCCTGTGTCGTGATCATTTGATAAATAGTATCCGCCTTTGTGGGCGCCACACTCTTTAGGAAGAGCCTTGCAAAGTCTATGTTTTCTCTGTTGTTCTCGTGGAGAGATAAGGTCATAAGTCCTAACTCTGGTACTACTTGTACAAAAGAGATTTGTCTAGGCATACCCTGCCCCTCTCCATCTGTTAGATACCTTATGTAATTCATATCACCATTCCCAAATCTCCTATAGCCATTACTGAGTAGTAGACTCGGCACTTCCGACATAGGGATCTGCTTAGTAGCAGTCGGCAACACCACCCCTTCTCCTGTACTAGATATATAGGCTGTTCGATTGACATACCCCACACCTAGCCCCATGGTATCTGCTATCACACGTAGCGGCACATACACCGTATTGCCTACCATCTCTGGCACACTCTGTAGTTGCACCCACCTATCATTGACCTTGGCATTGTGATACCCCACAGATAGTGTAATGATACTACTTGCATCAGATATGACTGCCTCTTGCTCCTTACTATTCCATGCCACCTGATAGTTTAGGCTCTCCGACAGTACCCTAAGCGGAATCATCGTACTCCCATTTGAGCTAATATAACCCGATCCTATGACCTGTTCATCTAGCTTAACTGTGACTGGATTTGGTAGTGGCTTAGCCTCTACCATCAGAGTCGTACTCATCACGATACCTGTTAGTCCTAGTACCGCAATCTTTTTGGCTAATCTTTTCATTCGTTCTGATCCCCCCTCTTATGCAGCAATATATTATGGTAACTTTATCCTTTTATATTATACATTATTATGGGCATTAGATGAATGTTATACTTGTTACCAAGGTATTTTTCCACTGATGAAAGTTCCCTTACAGGGACATACAGCTCTCCCATGCTACCCTGCATGGATTACTCTGGTTTCAATATTAGTTTTAAATACACAAAAAGCCCTAGGGTTATTAGTAAACCACTAGAGCTTTTGCTTTATACTGTCCGCTCAGTTTATTTAATTGCCTTTAGCTTCGCAATATCCGACCAATTGCTGGCTGTAATAATCTCTACATTACCAATCTCTTTGTGAAGGGCCGCCATATCTCCCTTGATGTGTGCAATATCATTTGCCATAGCGTCCTGTTGTGCTCTACTCACCTGAGAGCTATGCTCTAGTGCACGTAAAATGTGGCCATGCTCATCTAACTTTTCATCATGCCTATTTAGTATGGCACTATGTTCATTTAGTATTGCTCTGTGTTCTACCAATTCGGTCTTAATTTCTTTTAATAACTGTAATATTTGTTTTTCCATGCCAATCGCCTCCGTCCACTTCATTACTCTCAGCTTACCATAGATCTTAACAGCTTACAATACACCTCAAAACTTTGAACTTTTGCCTATTTTTATTCAAATAAGTCTTCCCACACATACTCTAAATCTTGTGTATGATAAATATCCCATAGGTCATAGAGTTTGTGTATCATCTCATCTGTAAGCATTGTCCCAAGCATCTCACCTGTTATGCCTTTTTTGATATACCAGTGTTGGAACAAATAGCCCAGCCAATATAGCCTACGACCATCATATTGTACCTCTGTCTGAGTCATTTCTGGAAACCATTCTTCAAAACATTCATAGTAGTATTCTACCCCTTGGCTATAGTAGATAAGATATTCGTTTTCTAATCCAAACTTATATTCACTGCCTAGAATATTCCGTGTAAATGCCACCAATTCATAGGGATGTTTGGTCAGTGCTTCGAATACTTTTGCGAGTTTTTTGCATGAAACTGTCTCCCTATTGAGCGCCATTTTGGATTTTCCTCTCTATATCTTCTATATAATGTTCCTCTTCATAGTGTTTCCTCTGATAGTACTTCACCTCTGTCTTGATCCCACCTACAAATTCTCGACTTGCCTGTATGACTGTTTGGAGCTGCTCATCTCTTAACGCATCATGTGAAACATACTGCGTACACTGTATACCTTTCATTGTTTTAATTAAGTATTGCTCAGACAATTCCATACAATTTAGGATATCTAGAGTCTTCTCTAAAGATATGTCACCATCAAAAAATTCTTCTAATGTATTGTACATCTTGTCATCCGCTGTTGGTCCCATGATGACATCAACCTCTTCCAAGAAAGTGAATCGTTTTTTTAATACTTCTTGCGCAAAGTTTCCTATCTTTCTATTATAAATAATAAATAATAACCACTCTAAACCTAGTTCAAATCTATGCACCACTAATTTTTCCAAATCAATGTCATAACAATTAACAATAGGGGTATTCCCTCTAACAGCCCATCTCTGTGCCTGTGCTTCATCTGGTGTCAAATAAAACCCTCTTCCAAAATCAGTCTTATCTCTACTCCCATTATAGGATGGACTTTTGATAACCTGCTTACTTCCATGATAGAGCTTCATCCATATCACTCCTACATCTGTTTCTTTGATATGCTCTATTATATCTTATTTTCTTAGAATAAATAACCTTTATTGGAGCAAATTATTTTCCGAGCCACTCCATGAGTTTGAACCTCACTTCATAAGGTTTGTCTGCTTGGAATGCTACAATATCATATTGCTCTGGTGTAAGGTTTGCCTTAAGCTCCTCTTTGCCCTCTAGCGGCAGTACCCCTGTGCTAGCATCCACATAGCAGAGTGGTGGGAACATCACACACCACCAGTTCTTCCCTTCGCCTTCCCCGATGATGATGCGACAAGCCTCGTAGTTACCTGCTGGAAATACAATATCCCCATAGGTCTTGGTAGGGAAGTCCTCTCTGGCTAACTCTGTATAGACGCTATAGTCCTTACCCCAGTTAGCAATCACCTGGGCTGCTACTGCATTAATCTCATCAATATGCATAGTGATACGTGCTCTTGTCTCCTCAATACTTGGTGAATCCTTAAGAATTGGCTCCATATAGAGGAGTACAGCATCTCTCACATTTTCCTTGAGAAGCTGATCTTCCTTGGTATCACTATTGGCTAACACATGGAACCGCACCACTTCTTGACTCAGCTCCGCTGCTACCTCATACATATAACTTCTCCCACTAAATACGACCCAACATCCTATAAACACAAAAACACAACTCACAAAGAAAATTTCCACACCATATCTATTTAAAAAACCTAATGTACGTTTCATATGTAACCCCTCCATAATTTTACTATAGTTTAATTATTTCCAAATTATAGAAGGGTATACACTTAGCCTGTATTTTTTTATTCTGTTTAGCACACCTGTTTTTTGATATACTATAATTAACTATGCTTTTATTCGATAACTTAACCTTACGGAGGATCCCTATGAGATACGATATTCGTTGGAAACAACGCTATTCCAATTTTTCTAAAGCCTTATTACAACTTACAGAATTTCTAGAGCAACCTAGCTTAAACAAATTTGAACTACAGGGACTTATTCAGTGTTTTGAGTACACCTTTGAATTAGGCTGGAAAACAATGAAAGATTATCTCGAAGCAGAAGGTCTAGATGTTAAGACACCTCGTTCTACAATACAAACTGGCTTTCAAATCGGCCTCATATCCAATGGACATGCTTGGATTGATGCTCTTGAAAAACGTAATCTGATGGCACATACCTACAACGAGTCACTTGCCCAAGATGCCGAAAAACTCATTCGTCATACTTACTTTGCTGTACTCAAAGACCTTCACGGTATATTAGGGGGCTATCTATGACATTTGGTCTTACCCCACAAGATTTAGATTATATTATTGCAACTATCCAAAGTTTTAGTGAAATAAAAGAAGCCATGATTTTTGGTTCTAGAGTAAAAGGTACCTATAAGCCTGGGTCAGATATTGATATTGCTATAGTTGGAGATGATATCAATTTTGATACGCTTTCTAAGCTCCATGCAAGACTAGAAGAAACCAGTCCTCTTCCTTATCTTTTTGATATTGTAGACTATACACACCTAACCCATGATGAATTAAAAGATCATATCAATCGTATGGGCCAGATTATTTTCCCAGCTGGCAAAGAAAGAACCTCCTAGAGTCATATCCCTAGGAGGTTCTTTCTTTGTGGCTATTCCAATATCACTGTTCTTTGCAGTCCTTAGAATATATCTCTTAAGTCTATTGCTAAACCCTTGGATGAGATATGACTTCTACTACAAAGCTTGGCACGCCATGATAGCCATTGTTTTTAAATTGACTTGGATTACACAAGACACTTATATCTGGCACAACATAATTATTCTTTTCATCATCTAGAAAAACTGAAATATTATCTGGGAATACCTTGCATGTTTTACCTTTGAAATATGGATGAAATGCTGCATATAAATTACCAATGGTCTCCCCATGTTTTGGGTTCGCCATAGGTGACATGTAGCGAATTTTTCCGTCTATTTTTTCTTCTTTATAATTGGTATAGTCTAGTGGTGACATCATTGCTCCCTCTCTTTTTTACAGTATACCACCTCTTTGACTTATCTCCTGGTTAACCTATACATTTCTGCACTCACACTACAACACCTTATCTTCTAATAGCCAAAATTTGTAACCATATGTTATACTCTTTTTAGTCTATCTTTGACTTCTTCCCCCTACTGGGGAGGAGGTGAACCCATGGGAAGAAAACGAACAAACGATAAAAACGATAAAAAACCAAAGATAGACCCATCTATTATTGTTGCTTTAATTAATGGTATTGTTGCAATTACCGTTGCAATTATTCAGTACTTCATCAACTCATAGGCAACAAAAAAACCTCCTAGTTACCGCTAGGAGGTTTTTTATTTTTCCCATGAGAGAAAAACAAACGATAAATTGATACTTATATTATACCACTTAATTCTTAAATGTAAACATTCTTACCCTATATTTCCCCCTCTATTCCAATATTCCTGTGCTTTTAATATCTACCTTCGCCTCTATGACAACAGGCAAATTCTTAAATGTGGTCTGGTGCCAGCCTTCTTGGTACTGCTGCCAGAGTTTATTATTCTTACGGTACATCTCTACACCTAGGCCGATATAGTCTACGCCTAGTTCTTGGGCTTTGTCCACTCCCAGTTTGGTTTCTTCTACGATCTTGTTTTCGATGAGCTTTTGGATGACTTTGATTTGACTCGTATCAAATATATTGTCCTCATCACTTGAGGTATAGTCTGATATCTCACCTGTTACTTCTATAGTAATATGACATGTCAGTCCTTTGGCAGTCTGCTCAAACTTAACTTTGGATTTTTGATTCTTAATCATATAGGTGAGATATTTATCATTATGAGTAATGACTACAGGGGCATTTTTGATTTCTCCTTGGACGAAGAGTTGGCCTTTGACCTCATCTCGATTTATAAAATCTACCAGGTCATAGTCCTGCATCACAGCACCGCCGCTAATATCTATTTGGTTATCTTCACCTAGTCTCAGAATAGGCATGGTTGCAATCCCTGTCTCCTCCATATCTCTGATGAAGTTACCCATAAGCTGTGGTTTGAAGTAGCTGATAGGGCGCTCTTTGTTATTAAAGTAGTTGAGTAGGTACAGTCCTAATACTGGGTTTTGTGGGTTGGTACTCTGAGCGACTTCTTGAGCAGTCCCATCCACCGCCACAAAAGGTACATTTCTTGCAATTAGCATATCTCTTGAAATCGCTGCCATCATACTTTCAAAGAGTTTTTCATCTTCTAATAATGCCTTACCTACTAGCATGGCCTTGACATGGCTGAATGTGACTGTGTTTTGGGTACGTGTCTCTAAGTCATCAATACTGGCCGCAATAGTAGGGGATTTGACCACCACACTCGTACTCACATTTTCGGCAAGGCTATTAGTCCCGGAGAGTTTTGCCATATCAGGTATCGTATACGTAATGGCGTAGTGCCTCTCTGGCATCTCTTCCTCTTCTATATTCTTATCGATAGCGAATTCTAGAATCACCGAGCGATTATTAATCTCCATACTATCCCAGCATCCCGTACACCACAAAGGGATTTGAAGAACTACCATGAGTAAGGCAATATTTTTTTGAATTTTTCTATTCATTCTCCCCACCTACCTTTCTGATCTTAGCTATAATTAGTAAGAGCAGTGGTACTATAAATAGGAAGAAAATCCCTACCTTGCCTTGGAAATTGACGAATGCTTTGTAGGCATCCACCAATGTCTCAGGAAGCATAGCTACAAAAAATACGATCGGCAATACAGGAAGCACTGTGACATTTTCTCTCTCAAAGTTCAATAACGTACTGAATATATTGGCTGCAAAATACATGCCACCACTCACATACATATAAATACTCAGTACCCACCAAGACATCATAAGGATTTCTTGGTTTTCCACAAATGACCCTGGTAACTGAATACTTTGCATCAGTGTCAGCACTGGCCAAATTTGTCTTGTAGTCTCTACCACCCCTACTCCTGTAAAAGTAAGTACAATAATAATGGTTTCGATAATGGCAATGATAATCAGTGCCCAGATGCAGACACCTCTTACACGCTTGGGCCGCTTCATAAAAGCAGCTAACATGAGCACCATCTCCAGTGGCATAAAAGTCATACTCACATAATAAGCACCTCTAGCCGCACCGCCCCAATTAGAGGTAAAGATGGGTAGAAGCTGTTGATAATCTGTCTTGACTGCTACCAATGCTAATACCAGCACCAGCGGAATAAATACAAAGTAAACGAGCACCTCTGCCATCCTTCCACTCGCTTCTACCCCTGACTTGATAAGATAGGTAATAGCAAATAGCATGAGTAATATAATCACCTCTACAGGTGTCTTAGGCAATAGCACCTGACAAATCATCTCTGCAAACATACGCATCTCAAGCCCTGCACTAATGAGTAGCTTAATCGCAAATAATACAGACAGTATGATTCCTAGTGGTCTACCGATAATCTTTGGTGCAAATCTAGCGAAGCTCTCTCCGCTAAACCTCTGTGTAAGTGCTGTAATCACCCAAGTATAAATCAGCCCCAGTACTAACCCTATAATCGGTAAGAAGTAACCGTCATGACCTGAGGTTTTCCCTACAATTCGAGGGAGAATCAATATAGACGTATTAAACATCATGAGCACTAGCATGAGCTTGGCTTGATGGACTGATACGCGTCGGTTATGAGTATACATCTACTTGTCCCCTCCTTTCTCTTCGGCCTGACCACCCTCATTGGCATCTGGCCCTGGTGGTGCCTGTGTAATACTATCTGACTGACTCAGTCTAATACGAGTCTTTTGCTCATTTCTCGCATACCGCGGTCTACGGTTTTGCATAAAGAGCGGTAGCCGCACCAGACTATCCCGGAAATCGTAATAGTCGTTCTCATCGGATGACGTATACGGTGCAAGATAAGGTGTCTTGAAGCTCTCAAGGGATGCAAGGTGTGCAAGAAGCATCAGTAATCCTAGCAAGAAACCATACAGACCAAATGCTGCTGATGCTGCGATGAATCCATAGCGGATTAGCCTAAAAGCTGTGGTGAGCGCATAGTCTGGCACAGTAAATGTGGCCATAGCTGTTAACGCCACAATAATAACAATCATAGGGCTAATCAGCTTGGCATCAACTGCCGCCTGCCCAATAACAATACCACCTACTACCCCTATGGCATGGCCTACTGGCCCAGGTAGCCGTATCCCTGCCTCTCTCAGGAGTTCGAAGGCCGTCTCCATAATAATGAGCTCTAGTACACTGAGGAAGGCAATCCCTTCCCGCGAGGCCGCAATAGACACAGCCACCGTCGTCGGAATCATAGCTGGGTGGAAATTAAGAATTGCAAGATAAAGCCCTGGTAGTGCAAAAGATAAAAACGATACGATATAGCGGAGTATACGCGTAAAACTCATAATCTCCCATCGCTGATAGTAATCTTCTGATGCTTGATAGAGTGCATTGAGTGTGGTTGGCACAATAATAACAAAAGGTGACGTATCCACTACGATAGCTACCTTACCCTCCATCAAACTTGCCGCCACCTTATCAGGACGCTCTGTTGCCTGCGTCTGTGGAAATGGGCTCTTCCAGCTATCTTCAATGAGCTGCTCCACGTACCCACTATCAAACACCCCATCTATAATATACTTATGGAGTCTCTCCTTGACTTCATCTACTAGTGTAGGTTTTACGATATCTTCCATATACATGATAGCAATATCAGTACGGCTACGTGTCCCCATACTGGTCATCTCCACCTTGAGCTTGGTGTCTCTAATACGTCTACGAATCAGTACGGTATTAAACCTAATGGTCTCTACGAATCCATCTCTTGGGCCACGCACTACCGCCTCAGTCTCCGGAGCACCTACGCCCCTTACTGGCCACCCTCTACAGGCTAATACAAGTCCCTTCTTAGAGCCCTCTATAAAGATTGCAATATCTCCTGAAAGAGAAGCTGATACCATCTGGTCCATGCTCTCAACTTCCTTGATATCAAAGGTCGCAGAGAAATGCTGCATAATCAGTTCTGTTACACTAAGCCCCTCTTGGGTCACATCCCCTTGCAGGTTTTTGAAAGACATAATAGGCGTCAAGAAGAAGCTCTCGATAATATCACGATTAACCATCCCATCAATATAGACCCCATAAATCTGAATCGGTACATCTGTCCCTAGGTCAATGCGGCGTTTTACCACATCCGTACAGTTTTTAAAGAGCTGCTCAATATTATGAATGTTCTCCTCTAATTGCTCAGACAAAGATAATGTAATCTTATTATCTACACCATGATAACGGTCTTCTCTCGTTGGTTTGTCCTGCTCCTTAGAACTATTGTTTTTGGATTTAAACATTATCCCCAAAGTAATATCCCCCCTCCTACAATACTTAGAATCACATAGCCTATACCCACAATTCTTACAAAGTGCGACTCTGGTATTAGGTGGTCTACTGATTTGAGGTATCTACTCTGATTCCATGCCAGATACAGCCCAATAGCTAACATTACCACGACGATATACACTGAAAAAAGTTCACTAATCGGTCTCATAACCCCATTCCTTTCTCTTTGGTCATTTGCATATATCTCCATTATTTGCTTTTTGGCTGATTTTATGTGTAAACTCTCAAATCCTTTTATCCTTTTCAAAATTGGGTTATACTGAGATGAGAGAATACTGATTCTATACAATAGAAAGAAGGTGTACTATGCCATATGCAATCAATCCCTTTACTGACTTTGGATTCAAAAAACTATTTGGTGAAGCAAGCAGTAAAGACATCCTCATAGATTTTCTTAATGCTATCTTACAAAAGCCAAATCCAATCGTTGACATCGTGTTCCAAAACACAGAAAAATATGGTGAATACTTCTTTGACCGTAAAGCTATCTTTGATATTTACTGTACGGATAGTGAAGGGGCTCACTTTATTGTTGAAATGCAAAACGCAGGGCAACGTTATTTTAAAGACCGTACGATCTTTTATTCCACTTTTCCTATCCGTGAACAAGCCAAAAAGGGAACTTGGAATTTCAAACTTGAGCCCATCTACTGTATTGGTCTACTCGGTTTTGATATGGAACAAAATGATGAACGCTATTATTATGAAGTCCAACTCAAAGACCAATATAATGACGTTTTTTATGATAAATTAACTTTTATTTATATTGAACTTCCTAAATTCCACCTTAAAGAAAGTGAACTCAAAACCAATGTTGATAGGTGGCTTTATTTCTTAAAACACATCGAAGATTTCAACGAACTTCCTTATATTCTTAATGAACCGGTTTTCCAACACGCCTTTGAAAAAGCCAAGGATGCCAACTTAACCCCTGAGGAACGTGCCGAATATGAAAAGAGCCTCAAAATTTATCGTGACAATATTAATGTCATTGACTACGCTCGTACTGAAGGCAAAGAAGAGGGCCGTAAAGAAGGTCTGGCTGAAGGTCTGGCTGAAGGTCGCCAAGAGGGGCGTACTCTGGGAATCGCTGAAGGTCTTGCCGAAGGCAAAAAACAAGCACTATATGATGTTGCCAAAAACTTACTCGATTTACTAGATGATGAGACGATTGCCCTTAAGACAGGGCTCTCCCTTGCCGAAATCAGCAATTTAAGAAACTAATACTATGCTAAATAGGAGTAGCCAAGACCTTTTACAGTTTTGGCTACTCCTATTTATTTTAGATTTTTTTGCCCACCTGACTCATGGTGCGAAGTATGAGTTTGATGACTTCATTAAAGACAATAATCCCACTGCTGACTAGGATAATTTTGATCCACATCCCACTACTAAGCGGAATCGTATTAAAGAACTTTCCTGCAAACTGTGTCATAGCAATTTGGATGACTGCAGTCACCCCTACAATACCTATAACGTATGGGTTGTGGGTAAAGTTAGGGAATATACTTGCCACTGCAAACTCTCTACAGTTAAAAGCATTGAATAATACTGAGAATGCAAACAAACTAAAAAGTACTGTCTGAACCTCTGTAGCATGTCCTACCGACTGAGTGCCTGCCCCTAGGAAATTATAGGTCATCTGTGTAATCAAGAGCCCTGTGATAAAGAGGCTATTGAGTATAATAGTCACGACCATATAAGGATTGATAATATTGGCTGTTCTTGGTGTTGGCTTACGTCTCATCACAGCAGCTCTCACAGGTTCTAATCCGAGGGCTAATGCCGGAGGACCATCCATAATAATATTAATCCATAAGAGGTGCGTGGTGGTAAATGGCATCTCAAAGCCTGCTACCTGACTAATAATGGCTATCAAAAAAGCTATGATATTGACACTAAGCTGGAACTGAATAAACCTCTGGAAGTTATTATAAATACCTCTTCCCCACTTAATGGCTTCTACAATCGTACTAAAACTATCATCTACCAGTATAATATCTGCTGCATTCTTACTCACTTCTGTCCCAGCTATACCCATGGCAATGCCAACATCAGCCTTTGTCAGTGCCGGGGCATCATTAATGCCATCTCCTGTTACGGCCACGACTTCTCCATTTTTTTGAAGTGCTTGTACGATACGCATCTTGGTTGTAGGCTTAGACCTTGCCACAATACCAATGGTCTTAATCTCTCGTTGGAGCACCTCATCTGTGAGCCCATCAATATAGCTAGCTTCTACTGCTCTTTGACCCGGTCCCCCTATCCCTAGCTCCTTGCCTATAGCAATAGCTGTCTGGATATGGTCACCTGTCAGAATCTTGGTCTCCACACCAGCTTCTCTCGCTTCAATAATCGACTCTTTGACCCCTTCTCTTAGGGGGTCTTTGATGGCTACAAAGCCTGTCCACGTGAGCTGCTTATCCCATCTATCTTGGCGCATCACTTGTTGGCTAATAGGCATTTCTTGATGTGCAAAAGCAAGTACTCTCATGGCATCTTGTTGCATGCGCTCAATCTCTTTGAGAATCTGATTGATTCTAGTGGCTGTGAGTGGCTGCTTATCCTTCCCTACCTGCTCATATTGACACTGACTGAGAATGACTTCTGGCGCCCCCTTAGATAGCACGACATACTGATTGGCTTTTTGAACGACAGTAATCATGTATTTGTTTTGAGAATTAAAAGGGATCTGACGTACCACATCAGAATACTCTCTAGCACGCCTATAATCAAATTGTCTAGAGCTCATCAGCAATGCACACTCTGTAGCACTTCCTATGTATTGCGGTTCTTGGCCATTGCAATCGACCTCTGCTGTTGAGTTCAATATAAAGTTATTAAACATTTGAGGGTACTTACCTAGCTCCTCTTCACCAATATACATCCCTTCTGTATAAATCTTAGCGACCTTCATACGGTTCTGAGTGAGCGTCCCTGTCTTGTCACTGCAAATCACACTAACAGACCCTATAGTTTCACAAGCTTCCTTCTTACGAATAAGCACATTAATCTTAGCCATCTGCTTCATGGTAATAGCCAAGGTAATATTAATAATGGTAGGTAACCCCTCCGGTACTGCTGCAATAATAAGGGCAATACAGACAATAAATGCCGTCTTAATCTCTGGGAAAATCTTAGCCAAATCCTGCATATTCTGAGGAATATGACTCTGCTGCAAAATCTGGATAAGCATGTACACAAAAAGCATTCCAGCTACTGCTGTTGAAATCTTAGAGATGAGTCTACCTAGTCCATCCATTTTGATTTGAAGTGGCGTATCCTCTTCTCTTTCCCCAAGCTCTCTTGCGATTTGGCCTACCTCCGTGTGGTCTCCTGTCGCTGTCACACAAATGGTACCATAGCCATAGGCTACCAACGTGCCTCCAAACACCTTGTCCCCACAGTCTTTACCGACCTCTTTTGCCTCACCTGTTAGCATATCCTCTCTTAGCTTTAGTTCACGTGCCTTAAGGATTGTCCCATCCGCAGGTACCATATCCCCACTCTCTAGTGTGACCACATCCCCCGGCACCACATCAGCCTTATGAATCAGGATGACCTCGCCTTCACGTATGACTTTAACCTGTATATCCTCTGTCATTTGTGCCAAGGCCTCTGCTGCCTTCTTGGAACGATTCTCTGTAACAATCCCAATACTCACCCCAAGTAATACAGCGATACATATTCCTATGGCATCATGATACTCTTTAATCAGAATACTAATCCCAGCCGCAATCATCAAAATCACAATCAGCTGCTCTGATAGTGCCTCCTTGAGCTCATAGAGCAAACTCGGCTGCTTAGGTGGTGTAAACGTATTCGGTCCATACTTCAGTTTTCTCTTTTGTACCTCTGCTAGCGTTAATCCTCTTAATGATTGTTCTTTCTCTTGCAATTGTCGTTGTAACATATCTTTTCTCCCCTTGTGCTATAAAAATTGTTGAACTTTATCCCACACTAATTTAATAGCGATTGTATCGTCCACAAATCCTAACGGAAAAATAAAATCTGGGATGACATCTGCGGCAACAATAAAATAAAGAAGTCCACTCCCTATTAATATATACGCCATAAGTGCCGTATCAGGTCTTGTAAAATAGGCATACATCTCTTTGATCCTGTCAATCACAGGGCCTATCTGCCCTACACTTTTAAGCTTAGCCTCCAAATTGTTCTCAATCATAGCAGGCCCTTCATTGACCTGCATATACTGGCTGTATCCTTCTAGATCCTTTTGTATTTGTGCTTCCCATCCCCCGCCTTCCATTACCTCACACATCCCAAACCAATCTGCCTCAGAAGCGTCTAAAGGATTGACTACCCCTACTGATGTACCATGAATATCATCCACACCATATCCTGCCGCCCTCAAAAGCTCTGAGAGTGAGAGCTCCAAAACTTCTGAGAGCTTCTCCAAATGTTTCATCTGTGGCTTTTGCTTGCCATTAAACAAACGGGATAACGTGGAGACATCTATACCTGATAGGTGACTGATTTTCCTAAGTGAAAGTTGTTTTTGATGCTGTTTTGATTTAAGGAGTGTTATCAAGGCTTTATCTTGTCCATCCATCATCTCACCTCCTCCTGTACTATCACTATATGCAACGTCTTTTCCTTTCATGACAAAAAGTGTTGCTATTTTAGCAACACTTTTCCTGTTTAAGTCACATCTTCAGCCCCCTTACATAGGATATAAGGAACAAAACACTAAGGAGTGATCTGATATGTTTTCTATTATTTTACTCGTCTTTTCACTTTCAATTGATGCCTTCGTCGTAAGCCTTGCTTATGGTGCAAACAAAACCAAGCTCTCTCGCCTATCCAAAATGATTATTACCTTTATTTCTTCTGCCGTCCTGATTGGCTCTATCCTTATTGGTAACGTCATTCAAGCTTTTATCCCACACCGTGTAACTGTAGGCATCTGTGTCTTTCTGCTGAGTTTCCTAGGGATTACCCGCATTCTCGAATACATCATCAAAACAGACCTCACCAGAAGACCTGATCGTACACGCAAATTAGAATGGAGTATCTTAAACGTTCAGTTCAATCTCCAAACCACACTCCCCACACCAGACCCCACGGCGCCACAAGAGAGCGGTCTGAGTATCAAAGAAGCTTGTTACCTCGGACTCGCGCTCTCTCTAGATAGTATCGCTGTAGGCATTGGCATCGGACTTATGAGTGTGAGTATTATTGAAATTTTGATATGTTCTATTCTCATGAATCTTATGATGCTCACACTTGGCAATCTCCTTGGCAATCATTTTGCTAAGAAGTTCAGTCTCAATCTCGGCTGGCTTAGCGGTATCATTCTCATTCTACTTGCCTTTACAAAACTAACCTAAGCCATTAATTTCATTGAACTTTATACAAAAACAGTGTCGTACCAACTCTTCACTGAGTGGATACGACACTATTACTATCTCATATTTGTCTCCAAAAGGAATTCTAATAAAATTCTATCACTTGCATTCTCTTGCATATGTATGGTGATATAGATCATATATGCAAAATCTTCATAACTCATTTGCTTAGCCATCATATCCTTTGTAAGTATGTATTCATCTATCCTGACGTGACTTGTGTACTCTTTAAAAATTACATCTTTATCCCATTCTACATTTTTATAACCTAAATATTTCAATGTGATATACATAAATTCTTGATATGTGATTCTATGAGCTGACCCAAATAGCTTCTCGTTAATGCCTGTTATTATTCCTTTATCATATAGATAACCTATATATACTGAATTTGTCTCACCCACATCTTGAAATACAGACTTATGATTCTCGAGAAGTGCAGCTTCTTGGTCACCAAACAATTCAACAAGCATGACTGCACCTTCCTCTTTTGTAACCCCTTTATTTTTATCTGGAATATATTCGAGCTGCTCAATTAGGTTTAATTCTTGTACTCTTTTAATTGCTACATCTTTTCCTATAGGTATTGCTTGTATGCTATAAACACCAAAAACCAACACCATTAATATCAAATAACTCTTCTTTCTCATCATCATACTTCCCCCTCCTTGTCTTATCTAACAACACGACACAGACATAATTTTTTACAGATTTCTAATCGCTTGCTATATATTTTTATTTCATAGTTTAGTTCCAGTTTTTTTAAGTATTTTTTTACTTCCTTACTTATTTTTTCATTTTCTAATATTTGTTTTATATCTGTCTTACTTTCATTAGTAAGATTATTAAAATCTTCATCTGTTGACCCTTCAAAATTACTGTAATACCAGTCTTTTATCTCTTTATCACTTACTTCAAGATTTAAACCAACTTTCTGTTTAATTGCCTTTATAGCATACTCTATCTGTAACATATTTTTTAAATACTCTTTATACTTATCCTTATTATTTTTCATAATTTGTTCATACGCCCTTGGGTCAATTTCTTTAAGTAATGAAACTCTTTCCTCTACTAAATCAACTAACTCTTCCTCACCTAAAGGTGTATTTTCAATAAGTATTATATCTTCTATACTATAGTCCAATATCTCTTCATATGTAAGTAAGTTTTCTTCCCTTAATTTCTCTAAAAATACTCTATGAATTTCTCTAAATAGTATTTTTTCATCATTTACAGATGCCACTACCACACTCATTACTAAATATCGTCCTATTATCATACAGACAAACACTACTAATATACCTATAATTATTTTTCTCATTATCCTCATCTTTTCTTTAGTTATTTCATAAAAGGGAGAGTGCTTGAATTAAATTAGCATTAATTCTAGACTACTCCATTAATGTCTATACTTTTGACTTTCCCATTGGGATGTATGATTTAAGCATAAATTATGGAAATAATTATATGGATTTTTATTTAATAAACATCCATTAGTACAGTGAGTTAATGTATATGAATGTCCCGACTCATGTGCCAATGCAACCATATTATTATAATCACTACTTTGATCAAATATAATTGCACTATCGCCCCCCTCATCAGCCTTTCCACCAACATCAGCACCTTTTGAAAAGCCAAACAAGAGGTTCGTCCCTCCAAGTTTACTCTTCATCTCATCATATCTTTGTTGTGCATCTGTTTTTGTTGCAGTCCACTCTCTATAGCTATCTACAACGTAAGTAATTCCAAACCAACTCTTAATAGGTGTATTCCCTTGTCTAACAACTGTAGCCGCTTTACTTTTCCAAGAACTTCCGTACTTCTCTCTCCAATATTGATCAGCTGCCACATCAACATATACATTTATCGTAGCCGATTTTACACCGTATCTTTGAAGTTCCTTTTCTAGTTGATAATACTCCTTCATTTTAATCTCTTGCTCTTGCTTTGTTAATGTTGACAACTGTACATCACTAGTTTCAACCGACAGCCCCTCTATCTTATCTTGATTCCCCATCATCATAACAGCTGCAATCATTAAACTTGCTCCCATTAAAAAACCTACTATCTTTTTCATATGTATCCCCTTTCTTATTTTAAAAATACACCCTCCCAAAACAAATTATATATTGTTTTTTATTTATTGTAAATTTTCTGTTTATTTTTATTCGAGTTCTAATATTGTGATAACACCCTTTGTTCTAAATGAACGAAAAAATATCCATTATAGCGATAACTAAATCCTCAAATGCAGCTGTCTTGAATTCAGTTAGAATTTTAGCTCGATCTTCATCTGACATTCTCTCTAATTCATGATCTTCATACTCCGTATAAATATCTTCTAGCACATATATCCCATCTATTAAATTATAAATTTCAAGGTTCTTGTTTTTGGGGTCGATGAGCCAGTAATGGGGAACCTGCATACTCTCATACAAAGCTTTCTTTTCAATCCTGTCACGTTTTACAGAACTTGGAGAAACAACTTCTACAATAAGTCTTGGAATCCCTTCATACCCTCTAGCAGTAAACTTGGTTTTATCACAAAGTACTGAGAGGTCTGGTATGACTCTGTTTTCCTCATCTAAGTATACATCTATCGTATCCGTAAACACCTTACATGGCTTGCCTTTTAAATAGTTCCCTATTATCAAATATAAGTTTCCTATTATCATTCCATGAAACGGTGATGCTGAAGGCGATATATAATAAATCTTCCCGTTTATTAATTCTGCTTTAAACTCATGGTTTTGTGCCAAGTTACCCATTGTTACCACCCCTTTATTTATTAGTTAATCTTATAAGTACATAGTAACATAGGCTTTTAGTATATCCAATAACAAAAGCTACTACTCACAAGTATGTGGGTAGTAGCTTTTATTTTATAACTGAATTAAAATTGTTTTGATTTCATAAGGTTTGAATGCTAAATCAATCACGTCACATTCATTCCAGTCAGACTCTCTTCTTTCCATCAGGTCTGACTCTGCCCAAGCCTTAAATGGCATATCAAATGTCATCTCTACTTGTTGTTTGCCACCTGTATACTCATGGCATCTTACCACTAAGTACTGCCCGTCTTCTGAGCGTTTGATGGCATCGATTTCTACATACGGATTATCAATAGCTACAAAGCTATAGTTAGCCTTTGGCCCTTGACCTTGGATTGCCTTAAGTGGCTGATTGAGCCAGAAAGCTTCCATTTCTGTCTCCGCCTCTACCCAGTCTCCACTATGTGGGAGTAGTGAGTAAGTAAACTCATGTTCACCTTGGTCTTGTTCTGTATCAGGGTGTGTTGCTGATTTGAGTAATGTCAGGCGAATGACATTTTCTTTGATATCATGACCATACTTACAGTCATTCATTAAGCTGACACCATAGCCTCTTTCTGAAAGGTCAACCCATTTGTGTGCCACTGTCTCAAAACGTGCCCAATCCCAACTTGTGTTCCAGTGTGTTGGACGCTGAACGTTTCCGTACTGCACATCATAAGTTGCATGTGTGCTACGGATATCGACTGGGAATGCCACTTTCATCAATTGATTACGCTCTCTAAAGTCTACCCAAGTCTTAAAGTCGATCCGTCTATCATCTGCATAGAATACCATATCTTGTTTGATTGTTGTATTCATGTATTGCCACTCTAGGTGAAGTACTGCTTTAAGTGTGCCTACCTCTACCACTTCAATACTTCTAAGGTCTGTCACTTCTCTCATCTTCTCTTGGTAGTAAATATCAATATCCCAAGCGTCATGAGCAAGTGGTTTGTCTTCAAACATCTGAATCACATTGGCTCTCGCACCTGCTGCTAACACTTCACGTCCTGCATCTTTGTCGATAATAGATGTGATATGACCCTGTGCGTCTAATAAGACATTGTAAAATGGTGTATCAATCTCTGATGTTGTTACGGTAAATGGTACTTCTCCTGCTTCTTGTGCGCCTTCTACAAACTTCACTGTTCGCCATCCCATACCTGGTACATTGGCTACATTCACAGTCCATGAGTTTCCATTTCTTTGAGCTTCTAATACGTTGCCCTCATCATCTACAAAGTGTCCTTCTCCCTCTACTTCAATTGTCACAAGTTGTGTACGAATCCAGTTAGAGTTATTAAGCACTGTCCATGTGTTGTCTGCTTCTTCTATCATGGCACCAATAGCATTTTGGCGAATACCTATAGCGATATTTTCTGCCTTCTCGTAGTTGATACGACTATCACGGTATACCTCATTGATTGAAGAACCTGGGATAATATCGTGGAATTGGTGTGTTAAGATGATTTTCCAGCCTTCTGTAATAGCATCCTGGTCAGCCTGAGCCACATCCCCTTGATGGATTGCCGCCATAGCTTCAAGCCACTCTGTCTCTCTATAGTAGTTCTCTAAGTAACGGTTCATCTTCTTATTGTAAGCTTGGCTTGTGTAAGTCCCTCTATGGTACTCTAAGTAAAGCTCGCCATCCCATGTATGCACATACTCTGTAGTGTTAGCTACTTTTTCACGAAGGTCTTTGAAGTAATCTCCCGCTTTAGTTGTCTCAAGTGTTGGAAGCCCTGGCATCTTATCAATGCGTCTTCTACACTCTAACATATCACGGTTGACCCCACCGCCACCATCTCCATAGCCATAAGATACTAAGAGTTCATCTGTCAGTTCCTTATTTCGGTAAGCTTCCCATACCCCTTTGACTGTCTTTGGTGAGAGTTGTCCATTGTAAGTGTAGAACCAAGAACCTGGCGCACTCCATGGCTCAGGTGTTGTGATAAAGTGTGTTAAGACTTCACTGCCATCAATACCTTTCCATTTGAAAGTATCATGTGGCATACGGTTGTACTGATTCCAACTAATTTTAGTGGTCATGAACATTGGAATCCCTGATTTTTTAAGGATTTGTGGCAGTGCCCATGAATAACCAAATACGTCCGGGAGCCATAAGTACTTGATTTCTTGTCCAAGCTCTTCTCTAATGAATTTACCACCCACTAAAATTTGTCTTGTAAGGGATTCTCCTGATGTTAAGTTACAGTCAGCCTCAACCCACATACCACCATCTGCTTCCCATTTACCTTCATCAATTTTTTGCTTAATTTTCTCAAACATCTCTGGATGATCTTCTTTGATGTATTCATAAAGCTGTGGTTGTGTCTGAAGGAATGTATATTCTGGATACTGCTCCATAAGTCTTAATACGGTAGAGAATGAACGTGCACACTTCTCTCTTGTATTTTTGAGTGTCCAAAGCCATGCGACGTCAATATGTGTATGACCGATACATTTTACTTTAACTAGGCTTGTCTTATCAATTTTGTCAATGAGCTCATTGAGTAAATCATCTGCTCCATGTACAGAGTCATAGAATGCATCGCTACCTGGATAAGACCAATCAATCAGCTTATATGCTTTATCTAGTGCCATACGAAGTTGAGGAAGCACTGGATCAAACTCATTGAGCACTTTGATTGTCTCTAAAATAATCGATGTCATATAGTAGATGTCATCTACTTTTTCATCTAGCCATGCCACTTGTGCACGTTTGATGCGGTGCTCTTGGTCCGTTTTGACACCGCCGCCCTCAAGTCCTGACCATAGTCTAAATGTAAGAGCAATCACTTTACCAATATAGCCTTCTGGTAAGAACGTCTCTTTGTGGTTAGAGTCTACACCTTGGTATGGTTTACCATCAATATAGAGCAAAGATTCAAACCCTGAGTTATTCCCTCCACCTGTATTACCATAGTCAAAAATCCCAAGTACTTTTTTGCCTGCCCAAGCAGCTGGTATTTCTACTTTTTTGTGAAGCCAAAGATAAAGGTCACGGCCTTTCCAAGTCTCTCCTACTTTGATTTCTCCCCATCCTTCAAATGATGTAGGCAGTTCTGGATTTGATACCCCTTGTGTATCTTCTTGACACAATAAACTTTCTAGGTTAATAGCATCCCTATATCTGTAATTTGCAATTTCATGTAATCTAGATTCTAGTTTGCGGTCTGTTAAAAACATGTTGCCCTCCTCTTACCTTCTCGTATTCATTATTGGTATTGTCTTACCCCATTAAAAGATTGACATATTTTATATTTTATACTTTTATCAGCTAATTGTGAAGTTATTTTTTGTTTTATTTAGCCAAATTTACTTTAATCGATAACATATTTTTATTAAATTATATACTAAATTTGTGATTTATATTAAAATGGAGAAGATTATTAATGACCTCTAAGTCAAAGGAGAATAAAACGATGAAATTTAATGGTAATATGAAGGACCTCGAATTAGGCATCAAGGCAATTTCTAATGTCATCACACTTCCTACGGAGGATACTGTCTCTGTGATTTGTCTAGACGCTAGTGCATCCCACGCCTTAGAAATCTCTCGTGGGACAGATAATGTGATTAAGTACCAAAAGCCACACCACTTCTTTAGAGCACTCGGATTGTATGCACAACTTGTTGCAGAGGGCACTGAGACTTTTACATATGCTGAAAAAGCACTGATCCCAAAATGTGGAGCTATGATTGATGCTTCTCGTAACTCTGTTTACAAAGTTTCAAAAGTCAAAGAACTCTTGGCGCGCTATGCACTTATGGGACACTCAACTTGTATGCTCTATACCGAGGATACTTATGAATTACCAGACTATCCTTATTTTGGTTATATGCGTGGACGTTATACACAAGCTGAGCTTCGTGAAATCGATGACTTTGCTTATGGACTTGGTATCGAACTGATTCCTTGCATCCAGACACTTGCTCACCTCAAACAAACACTCAAATGGCGCTATGCTCTTCCTATGAAAGATACAGCAGATGTACTCCTTGTGGGTTCAGAAAAAGCCTACGCCTTCATCGAAGCTATGTTCAAAATGGTCAAAGAAACTTTTAGAACTCATCGTATTCATATCGGTATGGATGAAGCTTTTGACCTTGGTCGTGGCCAGTCTATTGACTTTAATGGCTACACACACCATAGTGAACTGATGATGAATCACCTAAACACAGTATGTGAGCTAATTCGCAAATACGAGATGGAACCGATGATGTGGGATGATATGTTCTTTAGAGCACTTTCTCCACATGGCAATCACTACGACTTAGATGCAGGTGTAAGTGAACAAGTGGTCTCTAGTGTACCAAAAGAACTCAGCCTCGTATACTGGGATTATTACCACGCAGACAAAGACTTCTATGATGGTTCTTTCAAACTCAGAGAAGCCTTCAACAATCCTATTATCTTTGCTGGTGGCGTATGGAAATGGACAGGCTTCGCACCAAACTATGACCGCACATTCATCACCACCAATTCTGCACTCACCTCTTGTAAGGCCAATGGTATCCAAGAAGTCATTGCTACAATGTGGGGTGATGACGGTGATGAAACACCTATTGATGCATGTATGCTCGGCCTTCTTCTCTTCGGAGAACACAGCTACTTATCAGACGTATCTGAGGAATGGCTAAACCGTAGATGCCAGTTCCTCACTGGATTAAGTTCAGAAGACTTCAAGTGCCTCCAAGAACTTGACTATATTCCAGGCGTAGCAAGACCAAACCTTGAATCTGTAAATCCTCACAAATTCTTGGCTTACCAAGATGTACTCATGGGTGCCTTTGATAATTATGTGAAAGATGCTGATTTGTATACACTTTATTCACAACTCGGTGAGAAATATGCGGAATTATCCACAAAGAGTCCATATTATACACAAATGTTTGATATGTATAGCCAATTAGCTCATATGCTCTCACTCAAAGCAACCTTTGGTGCTGAGCTACGTGAAGCTTACAACACCAATGATCGTAAAACACTTCAAATCTTCATTGATGAACGTATCCCAACACTACGTACAGAAATCAAAGAATTTGTGAGCGCGCTACGCAAAGTATGGTTTAACGACTGTAAAGCACACGGCTTCGAAATCTTAGATATCCGCTTTGGTGGGGTCCTTGCAAGACTCGAAACGGCATCCCTCAGAATCCACGACTACCTAAACGGTCATACACCTGCCATCGAAGAGCTCGAAGACACACTTCTCCCATTTGACCTCCACTGGGTAGACGCTACTGAGATGGTCAACATTAATCAATACCTTCACATTGCTTCACCAGCTATTTTCTCACACAATATCTAAA
>JBOFEH010000227.1:0-9412 GCA_051647765.1 Cellulosilyticaceae bacterium
ATAAATTATGATAGGCTATAACTATATAGCGAGGGAATTTATTAATAAGGGGATAGGGAGTGGTAGTATGATTAATTTAGAACCAATGCATTCGAATATTTGGGATTGTTATGATGATTGTGTTTGTACGATTTGTGGGGGATTGCGTATTAATGCAATGCATATATTTGCGAGTACATGGAACTTTTATATGTTACCAGAAGAGGGCAAATTAATCGGCTATTTAGAGGATCAAAAAGAGCTTAAGAGACATGCTTTAAAGCGGTATGTGGGGATAACTATGATACAGGGAGAGTTAGAGAGTATCAATAGTTTGAAGAAGATGGTAAGAAGGGGCAACCCTGTTATTATAGAGATAGAGATGGAGAACTTGGCATGGTCTGCTAGTTATCAAAAGACGCAGTTACAGCATGCATGTATTGTAGTGGGATATGATGCAACGAAGCGCGCGTTCCAAATTGTTGATCCGAGTAATATGAGAAAGAATGTTTGGTTAGAAGAGAAGATACTAAAAAAACCTATGAAATATGAGGTGTTTGATGGTGTACGTGGTAGAAAACAGGTAGCGACCAAGCAAATAATAGAGGGGGCACTAAGTGCATATCATCAATATGCTCAAACAGGAAATGGATTTGAAGATATGAGACTTTATGCCAAGCGTATTGTACCTGAAATTTTGGAGCGTAAAATATTAGAGAAGTATTCTAATACACTATTAGAGTGTGAAGCATTTTTGCATATACTTGAAATAAGTAGAGGGCGTCTTACATTTGCACAGTGGCTAGAGGATGTGGGAGAAAGAGAGGGTCATAGGGAGTTGGTTGCTATAGCGCAATATCTCCAAAAGATAGGACTCAAATGGCAGAATCTACGTATGAAGCTGATGGAAGGTGTATGTAGAAAGACTTTGTATTTATTACAAGAAGAAATAGGATCAGATATTGAGGAACTACTAAGACAAGAACAACAAGTATATGAGTTGTTAGAGGTATTTTGCGGAAAAAAGCAGGTTGTAGAGTGTGAGGATGTGTTTATTTGTAATAAGTTAAGAGATAAGGGGATGGCCGTCTAGGGAATGAAGGAATAAAAGAGCATCATAGAGGTGAAAAATGATACATAAACAAATTGTGCCGATTCCCAAAGAGATAAGCTATACAGGGAATCAGATGTTTAATATGCCTTATAAGGTAAGTTATCAAGTAGACGATCAGTGTGATGAACTACAGAGATGGCTGAGAATTTGGCTTCCTTCATATACGTGTGAAGAGGTAAGTGATGTTACTGGAAATATAGTATGTATTAAACAACCAAGGTATATTTCACAAGGTTACAAGGTAGAAGTTACGGAGCATCAAATATATATTGAATATGGAGATATTAAGGGTCTTTATTATGGTGTAGTCACCCTAGGTAAGCTAATAAGGTTATATCAAGGGCAAATTCCTGTGATGTGTATAGAGGATTATCCTGATATGAGACAACGTGTTTTGTTATTTAAAATGGGAGAGTATAGAATCCCTACCCTCAAGTCTTTGTATGACATAGTAGATGTTATTGCACCTTTGTTCTATAATAAGTTGCAAATTGATGGATTAGACCCCGCAGTTGCGGTGCTAATAAGTGATGAGGAGCTTACTGCCTTAAGAGGTTATTGCCAGGATAGATGTATTGAACTGGTGATAGGAGCAGATAAGGCTGAGTATTTAGGTAACCGAGAGGTATCTGTCGACAAGTATATTATACTCGGGAGAGATGGATTTTCTTTTAGTGGTAAATACGAGGTAATGGTTAGATCTATTGACCAAGAAGTAAAAGATTATATGGGATATGGGGATACAATTTTTGTTGTAGACTTAGCTAATGATGGAGATATTAGACCTTTATATGTAAGGTATCTTGTATATATTTATGCAGGTAGTAAATTGTGGAATGCAACGACTCAGGAAGTAGTGAAACTAGATTATTATATGAGTGAGTTGGTCTGGAAAGATACATCTGGTCAGATTGGTAAGGTTATTGTCAAGATGGCACAATACAGCCAATATGAAGGGTCTGAGTTAGCAATAGGGACATTAACTTATCAGGCTGTAATGAAGGGCTATTTGTGTGACAAGATTCAACGGCACGAAGAAGAGATTGCTCAAGGGAAGGCTATAGAGCAAGGGTTTACTCAAGGGGTATATGACTATACTGGATTTAATCAGATGTTACGACAAACAGAGGTAATGATTAAACAGATAGCAATAGCTTCAGATGATGTCATTAAATGGGAGTTAATCAATACTTATTACTGGATTAAATTAGGTGTACGCATGCATCACTATATACAGTACGAATATCAATTAGATGTAAGACAAAGAGAAAAGAAAGTATTAGAGATTCTAGAGATTATTCATCTAGTCAAAGGGCAATGGGAATTTATTTGGCTTGATAGATATCAACCGAAGGGATTGGAGATTGTGCTCAATCATTTGGTGAGACTAGAACGAATTTATACAGATAAAAGAGAGCAACTTAAAGCATCGGTATTCGTTCGCAAATTACAGTATATTCAACACTACACAAGATATCTTATTCAACTTGGTCATGATTACAAAGATAAGCAAATGAGATATAAGAAGATTTATAGACAATATACAAGAGGGAGGTCGTTTAAATAAACAACCTCCCTCTTGTTCATGCTATGATTTGGAAACGAGCTGTGCAATCTCAATAATAGTGTTTGTTGCGAGTTCCATATGTGAGATAACAGTGAATTCATATTTGCCATGGTAGTTATAAGAACCAGTAAAGATATTTGGACAAGGTAAGCCCATGAATGAAAGTCTAGCGCCGTCTGTACCTCCACGGATAGGTTCATTTTCAGGTGTTAGGCCAATGTTTTTGAGTGCTTGGTTAGCAATGTCCATAATTTGAGGGTGTTGCGCAACAACTTCTTTCATATTAAAGTAACTGTCTTTAATTGTAATCGTAGCAGTACCTTGACCGTATTTGTGGTTAATATGATTAGCAATTGACTGCATCTTTTCTTTACGTGATTGGAATTTCTCTTTGCTATGGTCACGAATAATATAAGAAAGAACTGTTTTTTCGATACTACAATTCATGTCATGAAGATGGTAAAAGCCTTCGAAACCATCGGTGTGTTCAGGAACCTCTAGAGCAGGCAATAGACTATTGAATTCACAGCCTATAGTGATACTATTTTTCATTTTGTTTTTGGCAGCACCAGGATGTACGCTTACACCTGTGATTGTAACCGTCGCAGAAGCGGCATTAAAATTATCATATTGGACTTCACCTACAGTACCACCATCTATAGTATAGGCAAAATCAGCACCGAATTTTTGGACGTCAAAGAAATCTACGCCTTTGCCAATCTCCTCATCAGGGGTAAAACCAATGCGGATTTTGCCATGAGGGATCTCTGGGTGAGCTATAAGGTATTCGATAGCTGTTAGGATTTCTGCAATACCAGCTTTATCATCACCGCCTAGTAGTGTGGTCCCATCTGTTGTGATGAGTGATTCGCCAACAAATTGCTTAAGTACAGGGAATTGGCTTGGTGAGAGGACGATATTTTGGTCGTGATTAAGGATAATATCACCGCCACTATAATTGTCAACGATTTGAGGCTTAACACCCTTGCCACTATAATCAGGAGCAGTATCCATATGTGCAATAAAGCCAATGGTAGGTACGTCACTAGAGGTATTACTAGGAAGTGTAGCCATCACATAGCCATATGCATCTACAGTAATTTCGGTTAGGCCAAGTGACTCACACTCAGCAGCTAAGAGTTTACCGAATTCGAGCTGGCTAGAGGTGCTAGGAAATGTCGTACTAGTGCCATCGGCCTGTGTATCAATTTGAACATATTTTAAAAATCTGTCTACAAGTTTGTTTTTCATTTGAATTCCACCTTTATATCAGTTTAGCTACAAAAATTATAGCATGCTAATAAATCAAGTGATAGGGAATATCATACGAAAAGCCTATACTCTTATATAAAAAGGAGTATAGGCTTTTGATTTTATAGATGACCTAATAATAGGGTAACCTCTCTGATAACTTTACAAGCCACGGCAGTAGAGACATCGCTACTATCATAATGAGGTGCAAGCTCTACCACGTCTGCGCCTACAAGATTGATGCCATTTAGTCCGTGTAGAGCATTGAGTAGCTGTTTCATAGTGATGCCACCAGGTTCTGGAGTTCCAGTACCACTAAACACAGAAGGGTCTAGGACATCAAGGTCTATAGTAAGATAGACCGGTTTGCCTTGTAAAGATTGTGCAATTTGAGAAACGGTAGTGACCTCGAAAGGTTCAAGATAAGTATGAGATTTGGCCCAGTCAAATTCAGAGCGAGTGCCAGAGCGGATGCCGAATTGGAAAATACGGTTATCTCCGACTAAGTCCCACGCACGTCTGATGACTGTTGCATGGGAGAGTGGTTCGCCCATATAATCATCTCTTAGGTCGGTGTGTGCATCAAAGTGGATAATGTGTAAGTCAGAGTACTTTTCATGTAGTGCACGTATCACGGGTAAACTAATAAGATGTTCACCACCAATAACCAGAGGTTTTTTGCTATCACAAACGATAGTTTGTATAGAGGTGTAGATAGTGTCTAATGTTTTGGAAGTATTCCCAAAAGGAAATTCGATATCACCTATGTCTGCAAGAGCGAGGTCTTCTAGGTCTCGATCAAGATAAGGAGAATAGGTTTCTAGTCCATAGGAATCAAGACGTATTTGGTTTGGTGCAAATCGTGTGCCAGGGCGATAGCTTGTTGTACCATCAAAAGGGGCACCTACAAGTACAATCGCTGCATCGTCATATGTGGCATCAAATCCTATAAACTGTTGCATATGGTAAGTGTTAAGCATTAGCGAGTTCATCCTTTACATAGGTAGGGAGCATGAATGCACCGATATGAAGGTCCGTATTGTAGTATTTTGTCTTAAGGCCAATAGCTTCCCAAGTTTCTTTTTGGAGATCCGCGATGGGGTCATATTTTTTGGATGCAAAACCAAATAACCAATGACCTGATGGATAAGTAGGCATATGGAACTGATAAACTTTAGCAATAGGGAAAGTCTCTTTGATTTTGCTATGGGCACGTTTCATTTCGTGAGCATAACTACTATAATAAGGACTCTCGTGTTGATTGATGAGGATACCCTCACTACTGAGAACACGTTTACAGTTGTTATAAAACTCAAAAGTAAATAAACCTTCCCCAGGGCCGATAGGGTCAGTAGAGTCTACCAATATCAGGTCATAGCTTTCGGAAGCAGCTTCTTGGACAAATTTAAGACCATCTTCGAAGTGGAGCGTAAGTCTAGAGTCATTGTCTAAAGCACATGCTGTTTGACAGAGGTGTTTTTGACAAAGACGTACAACACGTTCATCAATCTCTACCATATCTACATGTTCTACTTGTGGGTAACGAAGTACTTCCCGTGCTGTACCCCCATCACCCCCACCGATAATAAGTACTTTTTTGATAGAAGGGTTAACGGCCATAGGAATATGGGTAATCATATCGTGATAAATAAATTCATCTTTTTCTGTAACCATCATGAGCCCATCTAAAGTAAAGAATGTCCCAAATGTTTCGCTCTTGAAAAAGTCGATTTGCTGGAAGTCACTTTTTTCTGAGTGAAGATGTTCACTGACTTGTATTGAAAACTTTGTATCCTCTTGGTGATTTTCTGTATACCATAAATCTATCATATTGTCCTCCTGACTTTTATCTAAAACCTGTATCATACATGGATCATCTTCATCGCCTAGCATGATACTACCTTGATCTTTTAAGTATAAGTAATGATTAATAATAGCCTCTGTAATTTGTTCACCTGGAATAACAAGTGGTATGCCTGGGGGATAAATCATAAGAGATTCACCACTGATAAGGCCTGAGGTATCTTTGATATGCATGAGCTTTTTGGGATGATAGTATGCATCCCTAGGTGTCATCATAATTTTTGGATTCTTGAGTGTTGAGAGTACTGGAATTTGTGCCGATAATCTCTTAGTATAGAAACGTTTGCTAATATCTTGTAAGGCACTCACTAGTTTGCTAAGTGTACGCTTATCATCTCCAAAAGAGATAATAGCAAGAACGACTAAGGGCTCAGCAAGCTCCAACTGAATTTGATATTCTTTAGCAAGTAAGTCATAGATAAAGAAACCTGATACCCCAAGCTCTGATACGCGGATAACGATTTTGAGTTCATCATAATCCCAGATACCTTTTCCATTAGTATAGGAATCTTTTTGGATGCACTGAAGTCCTGGAATCTGATTGATTTGGTCTTTGGCCTGTAGTGTGAGGTCTAATAGTACACTTAGGCGTTGCTGACCTTCTAACATCAACTTCTTGCGTGCTAAGTCCATAGAGCACATTAACAAGTAAGAAGCAGATGTTGTTTGGAAGAGGTTAATTGTTGAACGTACTTTGTTTTTGGGAATAAGCCCCTCATTGTGTAGAAGGAGGGAAGCCTGCGTGAGTGCACCACCGGTTTTGTGCATACTAACAGTGACTAAATCTGCGCCTAATTCAGCAGCATTGAGCGGAAGACTTTCATGAAATGGAAAATGCGCACCATGAGCTTGGTCCACGAGTACAGGAATCTTCTTGGTATGTGCTATTTCGATAATAGACTTGATATCAGAAGTTGCCCCAAAGTATGTTGGGTTAATCAGAAATATAGCCTTGATATCATTGTGCAAATCTAATGCATGGCGAAGTGACTGTGGGGTAATCCCGTTGACAATGCCATAGTGGCTATCAATCTCAGGTTCGAGGAATATAGGCTTAGTCCCTGATAAAATGAGTGCATTGATTGCAGATTTGTGAACATTACGAGGGAGCAGTACCTTGTCTCCTTGACTGAGTGCACTCATAAGCATATATTGAACACCTGAGGTAGAGCCGTTAACGAGCATAAAAGCATGGTCTGCGCCGTAGGCATCCGCAAGTAATGTCTCTGCTTCTAAAATAGCAGAAGTAGGATGTGAGAGATTATCTACGCGTTTTGAGGAGTTCACATCCATACGAAGCACTGTTTGACCCCATATCTCCTGAAGTTCTTCGAGATACCGACCTCTTTTGTGCCCGGGGACATCAAAACAGGTAATGTCTTCACCGGCATACTCTAGGACAGTAGATAGAAGCGGGGTATTAGCGTGATTCATCATACTCCTCCAAATCAAACATTGCTTCACGTACATTGGTACCATAGAAAATCTCATCCATTTCTTGCTTAACTTTTTTAGCAATCATCTTTGCCTCCCCAGGGTGAAGGTCTTCTTTGGTATAGCCGAACAAGTAGTTATCTAAATTAAATTGTTTTAACTTGCATTTAGTATGAAAGATGTTTTCTTGATAAACATTCACATCAATCATGTTATACATATTGCGGATATGTAATGGAATGAAGTTTTGAATAGAGTCAATTTCATGGTCTATGAAAAGCTTATGTCCTGTAATATCACGGGTAAAGCCACGCACACGATAATCAATAGTCATAATATCAGCATCAAAAGAATGGATCAGGTAATTAAGCGCTTTTAGCGGAGAGATTTCACCACAGGTAGAAACATCAATATCAGCCCTAAAAGTACTAATTCCTTCATATGGATGATATTCAGGATAAGTGTGAACAGTAATGTGACTTTTATCTAGATGAGCTAAGACAATCTCAGGTAATGGACCTGGAGAAGCAGATTGAAGATCAACGGAAGCGGGAGTAACAGGACCTTCTGAAATAAGGATCGTCACACTTGCACCCTGAGGGTCATAATCTTGTTTAGCGATATTAAGAACATTGGCACCTATAATTTCAGTTACAGTTGTTAAGATTTGAGTCAGGCGTTCAGCATTATATTGTTCATCAATATATTCAATATAAGCCTGCCTATCTGCAGCTGTCTTGGTGTAACAAATGTCATACATATTAAAGCTTAGAGTTTTGGTTAGGTTGTTAAAACCATAGAGTTTTAATTTGTTTGACTCACTTTTCATTTTCGTTTTATCGTCCCCTTTATATTATATTTAGAAAATTCAATGTTATTATAAAGCTAAAAATATAGGATTTCAAGCAAAAATTTATTATAGTTATACATGGAGTTTAGTATAAGTGTTATCTAATGTAAAATAACACTCGTTCTAAACATAATACTTACCAAAAATAAACTTTTAGTGGCATTTATAAAAAATAAAAAAATATTATTAAATGACCTGCTCATTTCATAAGCTATAATAAGAAGATTTATAGATAGTGTAAAAAAAGTAGAATTTTTTTTTAGAATCCTATTGACTTTATAATGTCTATTAGATATAATCAACTCATAACAAATAATTATTATCAACTGACAGAGATTAATAAACATAAAAAAGTAAACATAAATTAATAAAATAAATGCTATTAAAAAATAGGAGGGTATTATAATGAAAAAATATGTATGTACAGTATGTGGTTATGTTCATGAGGGAGATGCAGCACCAGAGAAATGTCCAGTATGTAAAGTAGGGGCTGACAAATTCAAAGAGCAAGGCGAAGGTTTAGTATGGGCTGATGAGCACGTAGTAGGCGTAGCTAAAGGCGCAGATGAAAGAATCATCGAAGGTTTAAGAGCAAACTTTGAAGGTGAATGTGCAGAAGTTGGTATGTACTTAGCTATGGCTAGAGTAGCACATAGAGAAGGATACCCAGAGATCGGTCTTTACTGGGAAAAAGCTGCTTACGAAGAAGCAGAACATGCTGCAAAATTTGCTGAGTTATTAGGTGAAGTATTAACAGATTCAACAAAGAAAAACTTAGAAATGCGTGTAGCTGCTGAAAACGGTGCTACAGCTGGTAAAAAAGAGATCGCAACACTTGCTAAACAATTAGGTTTAGATGCAATTCATGACACAGTTCATGAAATGGCTAAAGACGAAGCTAGACATGGTAAAGCTTTCGAAGGTTTATTAAACAGATACTTCGGTAAATAAGAACACCAACAAAAAAGAGCTGATAATGGGTATTTACCTATTGTCAGCTCTTTTTTATGTTTAGTAATATTATTTAAGGGATACTCATGAAGTATGTTTTGTGGTAATCCAACGATTGTTAGACAAAATACGATGTGCCATAGAGAACTTGAAATAATGAAGGGGAGTGTGATAATATGATAAACGTATGTAATGATTAAGTTCTAAGATATAGGTATGAAAGTTTTTATACTAAAAATAGAAATATATCTCCAAAGGACAGAGAAAAAAGAAGTAGATAGAACAATAATTGAGAATAGCTATGGTTTAAAAGGCTCAATTGATGTTGTAATCGGCAGAAAAGAGAAAGTAAGTATTTGGAAAAAAATGTGGAAAAAATTTAATTCAAAGTGACACTGTAATA
>JBOFEH010000228.1:0-52153 GCA_051647765.1 Cellulosilyticaceae bacterium
GTTATGGAAATTAAAAATGTATTTACTTATGAGATAGGGTATCACTACGGCTTATTGCTGACGGGACTACTAATCGGTATGGCACTATTAGTCTATCTACAGTTTAGAGACGCCAAAAACATAGAGGTTGGTAGATTCCTAAAAGCACTTCCTATTCAAGGAACCAAAGTATATGGTATCCGTGTCATAAGTGGCATTATGACGTATACAGTACCTTTTGTCCTATGGGTACTAGGAATGCTTAGTATAAGACAGGGGCATCAGGCATGGCTTGGGGATTACTATAGCCTAAGTAGTCTCAGTGAACTACTCCAAAAGTCTGATTCGGTAGGTAAGACACTTGGGATATTGGGAATCACTTATTTGGTTATGACAGCAGTTTATATGGTATTGGTACTTGTGCAGTATCTTGTGAGTCACCGGGTATTTGCACTTCTAGTGGGGGCAAGTATATTGATGATTCCAGGGTATATAGGTACAGTGGTCAATCAGTTTGTAAGGGGCATACAAGATATTTATTTGGTGCCTGTAGCTTATGGTGTAATGGATAATGAGTGGAGTAGAGCCTTTCAAAATGGTGAAAGGACAGTCATTAATTATGTAGAGAATATAGGATTAAAAGGACTGATTTTGGTGCTGATTATAGTACTTGCTCTCATTCTAGGATATATGAGCAGCAAGTATTTTAGAGTAGAAGACCAAGGCAAGCTTATCCCAACACCTTTAGTAAGGTGGCTGTTTAGAGTTGTGGGGACAGTCTGTATAGGGCTGCTGCCATACTTTATTGATGCGGTCTATGGCTTAAGAGGTGGTCAGCAGACCTATATGGCATTACATATAGGTGCGATCGTCTTGACTGGAGTAGGATTTGTGATTGTTAGCAAAATAGCATCTATTGGATGCAAAGAAAGTTAGGAGGTGTTCTATATGAAAAAACTAGGATGGATACTCTGTAGTGCCATGCTTCTAGTAGGATGTAGTGAGCAGGAAGTGGCAGTAAGTACAACAGTAGATTTGCAGTATGCAGAAGAAGTGACTACAGTATTAGAGGATAAGGTAGTGTTGGAAGAAGACCCACGTATGAGAGGTGTTACAGAATATACACGAGACCAAGAACTTCTCCAAAAGAGTGCTAATCTGTGTAAGGCACTAGGGGAGCTAGATCGTGGGCGTTATTATGATAACAATCCGTCTGGCTATAGAATAGAAATAGAGTGGGAAACTGTAGAGGCTCTAGGGATGCCACTTAGTGAGAGTATTTATGGAGAGATGTTGGAGGAGATTTACCCTGGTATACGTACATTTATAGAGTCAGTGGAGCGTGAGCAGGTGAATAAGGCGCCTCAGAGTATTGTGCTTGAGAATGCACAAATCACTATGATTCCAATGCAGCTTTATCCTCATTATGAGAATTATGGTGTCATGCGTAACCGCTCATATCTTACTATTGAGAATACACCATTTGTACTGACTGATGAATACTTTAAGACCTTAGAGGAGCCTATAGACTCACGGAGATTTATCGTGAGTGAGCCTTATGTGTCGGGTGATACTAAGATGGTAAGATTCTATACCCCAGCATTTAATTACAGAGCTTACGTAGGAGAATCAAAGGATGACGATTGGAAAGAGGGACAGATGTATTATGAGGCGGATTCGCTGGCATATCAGCTCTATACCAAAGGAAATGGGCTTCAAAAAATAAGGGTCATCCATAAGAAACTTCCATCTGAGCAGATACAAGGAGAGTATTTTGAACCGTTGTATAGCTGGTGTCAATCAGAGTGGGCTATGACTGATATGGACGTAGAGCAGGTGGAAGAGCTTGTGTCTACTATGATAGCAGGTGACACTAAGACAAGAAGTGGTCAAATAGGTCAGTATAGCTACACGTATAAGGGATACAATAATCCTGATTTTAGGTATACAGGTGGGATAGACGGGGGTCAATCCGAGGATGTGTTTGAGCTTATTCTTGAAAAGAAATGAAAATAATCAGAGGGAGGGGGAGGCCTAAATGAATAGATACCAAGCATGGATTAAACACGAAATCAGAAGTATCAAGTGGATGGGTGCGTATTTCTTAGTACTATTTATAGGCTATAGTATGGTCATTGCAAGACATATACAGGCCAATAAAGTATGGTTTCTAGAGGATATGGATATCTATCAAGTGGACAATATCATGGGTAGGGTGCTTAATGCCAAATATAATGTGTTAATGCTACTTGCCGCCGTATTGGGGCTTATGATATTGGTGTATATACAGTTTACAGATAGCAAGAATATCGAGGTGGGACGGTTCATCAAAGGGCTACCTTTATCAACAACGAAGGTCTATGGGCTAAGAATAATATGCGGAATACTTAGCTATACGTTGCCCTTTATTGTACTAGTCGTATCAGTGGTAGGGATACGTCTTAAGCATAGTGAATGGCTAGGGGATTTGTACCGTATGACCTTGTGGCAGGAGCAGTTCACACAGGTTGAGTCTGTGGGGAGTATATTACTGATACTTGGGATGTATTATCTCATTATGACAGCATTTTATGTGGTATTAGTCATGATGCAGTATCTGGTGATGAATAGTGTATTTGCCCTCATACTAGGTGTGATGGTAACCTTTGTGCCAATGTATCTGAAGATGGCGGTGCAAGCTTATTTGAGAAGAGGTTATATGAGTTCTGTATGGATACCACTAATGTATGGTCAGTTGGAAGGGCGGGAGCATTATTCTTTTGCAGGAGAACTCAATAGACAGTATCTAACGATTAGTATGATTGAAAATATAGGGAGTAAACTGATAATACTGCTATTAATCATTGGGACTGGGCTAGGTGTAGGGTACATAGCAACTAAGACGTTTAAGGTGGAAAATCAGAGCAAGCTCATGCCCTTGGCGGTGGTGAGAATCATCTTTGTAACAGTAGGGACGCTGTGTATGAGTGGACTTGCAGGGATAGTGTGGAGCAGGATACTACGCTTCGAAATGGAGACAATAATAGCACTTGTTATGGCCATTGTATCTGGAGGTATTGGATTTGTAGTATGTCTTGTGATTTCAAGGATAGGTGATAAGTTCAAAAGGAGGTGTAGCCGATGAAGAGAGTAAGTCTACTAGTCATCCTAAGTCTATTGCTAGTTGGGTGCAGCAAAGTCTCCGTAGGTACCACCTCTGTCAATGAAAGTATCTGCAACTATGATACACAGCTACAGGGTTTGATAGAGGAGGCACATGCCCTATTAGCAGCGCAGTATGGTGAGGATGTTTATTACTTCCCTAATAGAGAAGATATTAATGCAAGTTTTGGTATACGCTATCAGGTGATAGAACAAGCAGGGATTCCTTTGAGTGAGAGTGATTGTGTTACTTATCTTGAATCCCACTTGCATGGTGTGAGAGATTTTGTACTGGGTATGGAGCAGGAGACAGAGGATAGGACGCCGAAGAGTATAGTCATCAATCAAGTAGCCATCACCATGACACCAGAGCACTTGTATGATATGACAGACCCTGATGTGCGTTCTGACCCGTATTTTTATGTAGTGGTGAGACCTATTAAACTAGAGGATGCGTATCTAGAGCATTTGGTGCAAATGATAGAGGAGCAGCCTTTGATGATGGATATACCTAGAGTAAGCGGTAGCCATAAGATGCTTAGTTTGAGTACACCTGCCTACAGGGTACGCTCACGTATTGGCATTTTAGAGCCAGGTGGAATTCATTATGAGGAGAATGCATGGCGCTATCAGTTGTATATAGAGGAGCAAAGTCTTCAAAAAGTCAGGGTCATCATCAAAGTGCTTAATGATGAGGTCTTAGATGAGTCCATGTTTGAACCTCTCAAGCTATGGGCACAGAGCGAGTGGCAGATGACGCCAGATGAGATGAGTCAGTTAGAGGAGATTATGACTCAAATCATAGGTGGTGGCAAAGTTGATTCAAAAGGCCAATTTGGAGCTTATCGGTATACTTATGACCAGTTGCCAAGTGATGTATCTGAGGTATATAAGATCAAAGAAGATACTACTACCACAGAGAGTATCAAGGAGTTTGTTATTGAGAAGCACTAATCTAAATAATAAGGCACTGCAAACCCCTAAGGGGGATTTGTGGTGCCTTATTATTTGCATCCATATATTAACACTAGCGTTAGGGTGATAATGATGATAAGATAGGTAATCTACCCCGGAAAAAGAAGAAAGTAAGGAGAAATAAAGATGAAAAAAACAATCGACTTTAAAAAGCTTATAAGCTCATTAGAAGTATTATTAGCTTATGTAACAATTCAAGTACAATAATTAAAATTTAATAATCCCACATGGAAGAATGCTGTAGCAACTCGAGGAAGCTGTTATGGTGTTTTTTTGTGCGTAAAAATAAAGCAATTAAAATAAAAAATTAACAATATTAACAAACAATTGACAAAATAATTAAAAATAGTATAATGAAATAAACCGAATAGACACGGGGTGCTAAATACTTTTGGCTGAGAGAGAATGAGTTAACATTCTTAACCCTTTGACCTGATCCAGATAATGCTGGCGTAGGAAATGAGCTCTATCTCACATGCCCGTAAGGGGTTCGGAAGTGAAGTCATTATTGTGCACAGGATTGATTATCCTGTGCTTTTTTTTGTTTTGTAGTAAATTACTACTTCGGAGTATTTTGCTACTGCACGAACCAATACGTGCACGAAGGATACTTTTGTTTCCCTAAAATTCGGTTAATAAAAATTATTTAATAAATGGAGGAATCAGATCATGGAAAAAGTGAATGCAAGCTTAGCGATTCAGGTGTTACCAGCAGTAGAAGGTGAAGAAGTGATTAGAGTAGTAGATGCGGTGATTGACTATATTAAATCTACAGGTATGACTTATTTTGTAGGTCCTTTTGAGACGACTATAGAAGGTGACTTTGAGGAGCTTATGGATGTTGCCAAAGAGTGCCAGAGAATCTGTATCAGAGAGGGTGCACCAAGTGTGATGTCTTATATGAAAATGGCTTATAATCCACAAGTGGGGGTATGGTCTATTGACAAAAAGGTTACAAAGCATCACCAATAAGAAGTATGCTATAGGGCTGATGCTGGGGCTACTCTTATTATGGCAAGGGGTATGTACGTTAGGGCTAGTACCTCCGTATATGTTGCCTTCACCGATTCAGGTGATGAGAGCGTTCTATCAAGAATTTGATGTGCTCATGGGTCACCTTATGGTCTCTATGAGTGAGGCGTTCTTAGGTCTTGGGATAAGTGTTATCGTAGCTTTTGGATTGGCAGTGGTCATGGACCGCTATGAGGTCATTGAGAAGATGATCTATCCTTTGCTGATTATCTCTCAGACGGTACCTGTTATAGCCATTGCGCCGTTATTGGTATTGTGGATGGGATATGGCATGACACCTAAGATTGTGGTGATTTTCTTGGTATGTTTTTTCCCTATTACAATAGCACTTTTGGATGGATTCAAAAGTGTGGATCCAGATGCGGTGAGGCTTCTAAAGTCTATGGGGGGAAGCCAAAATCAAATTTTTTGGCATATTAAGCTTCCCTATAGCTTGCCTAATTTCTTTGCAGGGCTCAAAGTATCTGTAAGTTATGCAGTGATTGGAGCAGTAGTAGCCGAGTGGCTTGGTGGCAGTAGTGGATTAGGGGTTTATATGACACGTGTAAGAAAGTCGTATGCTTTCGATAAAATGTTTGCAGTCATCTTCTTAGTGAGTATCGTAAGTCTCATACTAATGAAACTTGTGAGTGTACTAGAACGTAAGATGATGCCTTACAAAGAGATAAAGAGAGGAACAAAGTGATGATTAAGAAACTGATGAGCGTAGTGCTGGCAGGGTGTATGGTAATAGGTCTTGCTGGTTGCACACCAAAAGCAGAGAACAAAGTAACAATGGTGCTTGATTGGGTGCCGAATACCAATCATACAGGGATGTATGTTGCCCTTGAAAAAGGCTACTATGAAGAGGCAGGACTAGAAGTAGAGATTATGCAGCCACCAGAAGGCGGCGCGCTAGCGCTTGTAGCATCAGGCAAAGCTGAGTTTGCTGTATCTTTCCAAGAGGAGATAGGGCCAGCACTTACAGCAGAGAACCCGTTGCCAGTAGTAGCGGTAGCAAGTATTATTGACCATAATATGTCAGGGATTATCTCCCTTAAGGAGAAGGGGATTGATTCACCAAGTAAGTTAGAAGGTATGCGCTATGCTTCTTGGGATACACCTTTTGAGCGAGCGATTCTGACAGATATTATAACAAGTGATGGCGGGGATTTTGACAAGGTCAAACTCATCCCTAATACAGTAACAGATGTGATTTCAGCACTCCAAACAGATATAGATGCCGTATGGGTATACTATGGATGGGATGGTGTTGCCACAGAGCTTGCAGGTCTTGAGACCAACTATATTCCTTTTAGAGAGATTAACCCAGTGTTTGATTTCTACACACCTGTTATAGCATCTAGTGAGCAGTACTTAAGCCAAAACCCAGAGCAAGCTAAGAAGTTTTTAGAAGCCACAGCGAAAGGCTATGAGTATGCTATTACAAATCCAGAAGAAGCAGCCAAGATTTTGGTAAAACACGCACCAGAGATAGATGAGGCATTAGCCGTTGCCAGTCAGAAGTATCTTGCTAATGAGTATAAGGCGGAGAAACAAAACTGGGGGACAATAGATGGTGAGCGTTGGGCAAGCTTCTATACTTGGATGTATGAAGAGCAGTTGATTAGTAAGGACCTTAAGACAGAAGGCTTTACTAATGACTACTTACCACAATAGAGGCTATGATGAGTTATTTTGAGGCAAGGCATCTTAGCAAAAGGTATGACCAAAAAGAGATTATTGCAGATATCCATATTAAGGTGATGCAAGGAGAACTAGTATCCCTCTTAGGGACAAGCGGTGTGGGGAAGACCACATTGTTCAATATCCTTTCAGGGCTTGAAATGCCAGACCAAGGAGAAGTGTATCTTGGGGGCGAGGAGATTACAGGTAAGAGCGGTATCGCTAGCTATATGCAGCAAAAGGACTTACTGCTTCCGTACAAGACCATTATAGATAATGTAAGTTTGCCTCTAGTGATTAGAGGAGAGAAGGTAAAGGCTGCTAGAGAGCAGGCTACGCCATATCTTAAGATTTTTGGATTAGAAGGCTGCGGGGGGCATTACCCAAATCAGCTCTCAGGAGGGATGAGGCAGCGTGCAGCGTTACTGAGAAGTTATATGTTTAGCAGTGAATTGATGCTACTAGATGAACCTTTTAGTGCGTTAGACGCGATTACCAAACATCAACTTCATGAGTGGTATCTGGATATTATCAAAGAGATGCAAACAACCACACTCCTCATTACTCATGATATTGATGAGGCTATACTGCTATCAGACCGTATTTATATTATGGCAGGTAGACCGGGGCGTCTAATCAAGGAGATACAAATCCCTCTAGAAAAGGGCAAGCGAAAAGCCTTTGCGACATCCCATGAGTTTATGACATACAAGAGAGAGATTTATGACTGCATTAAAAATCAACAGTAGAATTCCAAACAAAAGAGCTAGAGCAAACAGTTAAACAGTTGCTCTAGCTCTTCTTATTTTATAGCTTAAACTTATTCATTAAGTTAATAATACGGTTTGTTTGAGTATGGAGGTCTTTGGTAATCTCATTAAAGGCGTGATTGAGTTCTGCAGTATGTAGAGTAGCAGCAGAAATCTCTTCTGAGGAAGCAGAAACTTCTTCTGAAATCTTAGACACATCAACAATGCTATGTAAGATTTCTTGGTTGTGAAGTTCAATATCAGCACATTGTTTATGGATTAAATCAATTTGCGGCAAGAGGTGGTCTATGCTCTGGGAAATCATATTGAGAAGGTCAATCATCTCTTCAGTAGCATGACGTTGTGACCCAAGTTCTGTATTCATATGTTCAGATTTAGTGATAATAAGCGCTGAGTTCTCTGTGGATTGAGAGATGACTTCATTGATTTTAATCGCATTGAGTCTGCTTTCTTCGGCAAGTTTACGTATTTCATCAGCCACAATAGCAAACCCTCTACCGTGTTCACCAGCTCTAGCTGCCTCTATAGCGGCGTTAAGTGCTAAAAGATTGGTTTGTTCTGCCACATTATTAATAATGGTTGTCATAGATTCAATAGTACTCATATGCGTTTCTAACTCTTTCAGGCTCTGAGTAAAAGCACTAAACTCTGTATCTACTATATGAATAGATGACTGGAGTGTTTGGATGCTGTGTTGAGACTGAGTAGAGGTCTTCCCAATCGTAAGAGCATCTTGATGGACAACATTAATATGTTGGTTAATTGTCGTAAGCTGCTCCGAGAAGGTAGTAGACTCACTAGAGAGTGTGTGAATCTGAAGAGACTGCTGTGTATTATCCTTGGCAATACTAGAAATAGTTGATGAAATCTGAGAGGAAGCTAATGTCAGCTCATCTGATTTGAGAGCAACTTCGCCTGCAGCAGTTGCAATTTGCTGGGCAACGTCTTGGACTTCGGTGATCATATGACTCACATCTTGTCTTAGGCGTTCAGTTGCCTGAGTAATTTCGCCGATTTCATCTTTGTTATATTGGGTAGTTTGTGGAGTTGTTTGGGTAAAGTCTCCACTAGCAATTTGCGTGATTTTATCTTTAAGGATTAGGATTTTACTAGCAATACTGTGAGCAAATAGCATACATAGTATTGTGCTAATACCAATAAGTATAACGCTTAAAATAATAATCAGCATACGAAGTTTATTAAGCTCATAAAGAATAGTCTCTTGGGGTGCAGAGATTGCAATAGACCAAGAGGTAGAGCCTATAGGGCTAAAGCCTGCAAGGTATTTCTCACCATTTAAAGAATAGGTACTATAGCCTGTTTCTTTTGCGAGCATTTTAGAATGAACCAGGGCGAGTTCTTTGTAAGCCTCATCTTCTAAAGCGGCGGCCGATATATTGACTTGATTTGTAACAAGCGAGGAATCTGAGTCAATGACTGTAATACCTCTTGAGTCGATGACAGATATATTGCCGTCGTTTACAAAATCAAGAGAGGTAATCATTTGACTAAATTCTTGTATACTTCTGCCGTATTGGATGACATGGGTAACGATACCCGATGCATCCTTAATAGGTACAGTAAACATAAGAATAATATCATCATCCTCATCACTATAAAAGGGGTCTGAGATACTAGGAATACCTTTTAAAGCTTGTTGGAATTCTGGTTCATGATTAATGTCTACGACATGGTCTGAAACCAAGTACATGATACCAGAGGTGTCTGCAATACCAATATTAAGGTGACCAAATTGTTTGCGGTTTTCTCTTAAAATAGCTAGATTTTGTGCCATGTCCTCGCCAAAGATAGAGATCCCAGAGTAAGGTAAGACCATATTGAGCTGGCTAGTAAGAGATTCGGTGATAATCTGGCCAACTTCTTCGGTAGATTGGATGAGTACATCATAATTTTCACGAAGTAAAGATTGCTTGACATTAAAGTAGACCAAAGATGAAATAGTAATAATAATAAGGGATGTCAGGAGTACAAAGTAACGTGAAAGTTGGAGTTTGATGCCTGAGAGATTGAGTTTATTCATTAGATCATAGATGCTCCTTATATTTAGTTAGACGAACAAAGTATATTATAATAAAACTTTTTTGATAAATAGCGTAAGCTCTGCAGACAAGTCTTTAGGTTCTTGTGTGCTATCGAGTGTTACTACAGGACGTAACGGTAAGCCTGTGTTTTGGCTTGTAATGGTACCTGTTTGACCGCTACTTAATTCTACCACAAGCCCATTAGGGTAGCTATAGAGATTGCAAAGGGCTATTTTGACAAGTCCTAAATCAAATTTTGAAGTAGCTTCAGCAATTAATTTTTCGATGGTCTCATTAGGATGATTAGACTGTCTTAGAAGCTTCGTATAGCGGTTGGCAAAATGCAAGATTTGAGCATTTTCATAGATGTTTTCAAGTTTGAGCCCGAATGGACCATTGCCGTCAGCGGTTTCATACATATGGAGAATACTGATATAGAGCGTCGCACCAAAAGACGGGTTAGATTTGAGAATATCGCAGGTAAGCTGCATGTGGTCTGGGGCATCAGAGATGATTTTGCCCATATCATGTAATAGTGCAGAGCTAATGAGTGTCGCAAGGCGGTCTCTTGTAAACTGGCGAGCAGTAGCGATTCTGGCAGCATTAATAGCCACTTCGAGGGAGTGCTCGGCAATCTGAGACACCAGGTCATCGCCGCAAGGATTTGGCACGAAGATACTATTCTCAGAGAGGTTAACGTGGTTTAGGAAGAGTTGTGTAAGCTGCTCGATGGCATCAGTAGCCACGTAGCGTGACTTAGAAGATTCCACAAGTAAGTCTTTGAGTTTTTTGACAAGGTCAAAATGCACTGTGGCAGGAAGTGTTTCTTCAAGGACAATCTGAGTAGGCGACTCTAAATAAACGCTTGCACAACCCATATTGATGAGCTTGTCAATAATAAACGAACTAAGAGAAGAGCCTTCTTTTATAAAGCAGATCCCCATAGAATTATAAATAGGTAATGCAAGTGTTTCACCTGCAAGTGTATGGTTAAGTAATGATAGTTTCATATGTGTACTCCTGATGATATATTTATATATAATAATATATTATATATTCGGTAAAAATAAGTTTTTGTTAATAGCAAAATGAAAAATTTTAAGTAAATTTAATAAAAAACCACCAAGATGAGCTGAAAATCAGCATCTTTGGTGGTTTTTATTTAGTATATTATTCGTAGTTAAAGGGATGATTGTAGGTTACATTGAACCTCAGTAGTTTGGGCGATGCCAAGTAGGTCAAGCCCACTGAGGTAGGCACCATAGACTGGTGGGTATTGTGGGATCACGAGGTATGCTTTGGGTGCAACCTTGTGAAGGGATAGGAGGAACTGGTCTAAAAAGAGAGGGTTACTCCCTCCAAACACAGAACCGCCTATGACCACAGGCACAGCCTCATCTTCCATATGTGTCTGAAGGATGACACCACCTGTCTGCTCGCCTACAACACTAGCACATTCTAGCAAGATATCTTGACATACTTTATCCCGTTGGTTAGCACCTTCAAAAATAAGTGGTGTGACTTTGCCTATCTGGCTAATAGAGGCTACAACCTCAGGATAGAAGAGTGGGATGACTTCTTCTAGGGTGGCTACGCCAAAAGCCTCAGGGACATAAGTGGTCAGTACGGTCTGAGGACCTGTGCGCTCGTCTGCTTTGAAAGCTCTGTGGATACCTTCTGTGGCGATATCTAGACCGCCGCCAAAAGAGCCTAGTTCGTAGGCTAAGGCACGCAAGATAGCTGCTTTGCCTTGGCTATTACGGGCAGCAGCATTGGTACCTGTGCCGCATATTGCCACAGCGCCATAAGCTGAATCTAGGCCGCTTCGCATAATGATGAAGGCATCATTGACCACAGTAAAGGGTACTTCGCCAAAGGCTGCTTGGCAAGCGCCTCTCAGCTTGTCAAAGTCTTCTTCTGTGTCGGCGCCAGATAAGCCGAGATAGATGTGTGCAATACCATCAGGTGTGAGCTGATGTGTGCTTAAAATATCTTGAAAAAGAGTCCGAAGGACTTCTCTTGTATTGTCTAAACCAGTGTGTTGGTGATTTGAGCCTGCATAAGTGGCGTCAAATAGAATATGACCTTCTAGGTCCCCTAAGATGGCACGTGTTTTGGTGCCGCCACCGTCGATGCCGATAATATAATTCATAGTTGTCCCCTCCGAATAAAGTGATAGTATCATCTAAACATAAAATTTAAAAAAATCCAATATTTACTTAAAAATAAACAAAAATTAACACAGGTTGCAGATTGGGGTAACATGTATCTTATCCTCTAGGTTCTATAGGCAGTAGGGAGCATATGAAGTATCATAAGCTTAACAACTGAGAGTGATGAATAGGGGGACTATAAAATGAAAAATAAATTAGTCATTGTAGGTGGTGGGGCTTCTCATACACCGGGAATTATCGCAACTTTAGGCGAGAGAAAAGATGATTTAAAACTAAGAGAGTTAGTACTTTATGATATAGATGCAGAGCGTGTTTATGCAATGGGTGAGTTTACAAAAATCTACATGAGAGAGAATGCACCAGCTCTCAAAGTGTCTTATACAACAGATATCAATGAGGCGTTCCAAGATGCGGATTTCTTATTCGTTCAGATTAGACCAGGTGGCAATGAGCAGAGAGGACTAGATGAGAAAATCCCTCTAAAACATGGCATCGTTGGGCAGGAGACTTGCGGTGTGGGCGGCTTTGCATTTGCTATGAGAAATATCCCAGCTATGCTTGAGATTGTTAAGAAGGCATTAGAAATTTGTCCTGATGCATGGATTTTAAACTATAGTAATCCAGAGGCGATTATATCAGAAGCTGTCTATCGTGCGTATCCAGAAGCTAAGATGCTTTGTATTTGTGATATGCCAATCTCACAAGAATTAGTGATTGCTGAGTTATTACAAAAACCACATGAGACACTTACTTTCAAATATTTTGGACTTAATCACTTTGGATGGTTTACACATATCTATGACCAAGAAGGTGTAGACTTAATGCCAGAGTTTAGAGAGAAGGTTATGAGCGGAGAGATTCCAAACATCTGTGAGCCGGGCTCAACTAAGAAGGACTTCTTATACTTAGCAAGAAACTTCAAGACGTTTAAGGACTATTTACCAATCAGTTACCTGACTTACTATTTCTATGGAGATGAGATTGTAGAGTTAGAGGACAAGGATTATACAAGAGCAGATTATGTGATTGAGTATAGAGAGAGCAAGGTGTTTGGTGAGTGTCATAGAGTCATTGAGGCAGGGACTGCCAAAGACTCTGACCTTGTATCAGGTATTCATGGAAATTATATCGTAGATCTTGCCAATGCCATTGTAAATAACACGAGAGAGCGCTTTGTAATCAATGTGATGAATCATGGTTGTATTGCGAACTTTAATCATGATGCAGTGGTTGAAGTGCCTTGTTATGTAGGAGCCTTTGGTATTGAGCCTGTGGCTGTAGGGAATATTCCACAGTTCCACAAGTCTATGATGGAAGTCCAAAAAGGCTATGAGAAGCTTACGGTTGAGGCAGCCTTAACAGGGTCTTATGAGAAGGCGTTACAAGCGGTAGCACTGAACAAGACAGTACCTTCTATGAGAGTAGCTGAGGCAGTCTTAGAAGATTTAATAGAAGCTAACAAAGGTTATTGGACAGAACTTAAATAAGCTAAAAATCAATATTATTAAAGTTACCTCTGCTATAGGCTATAAGAATAAGCTATACTAGAAAGAGATGAGGCCATAGTAGGGGGTTGAATAATGAATAGAGAAAAACTAATACAGGGTAAGAAAATATCAGAGACAGAAAAACTCGTTTTAGAGTATATCACCACAAACCTAGAGAACTGCTTGGAAAGTGGAGTTAGAGGGGTGGCTAAAGCCAATTACACCTCTACTTCTACGGTTATGCGATTAGCCAAAAAGCTAGGATACAATGGGTTTAGTGAGATGGTTTATGATTTGAGGCTTAAGTTAGAAGGTATAGATACTACGGCTGACCAAGAGCTTTTAGGACAGGATGATTTATGGGATACAGATAGATTAGAAGATATAGAGATCTTTATGAGAGCAATCCACGAAGAACAGATTTTTATTTATGGGTCGGGGTTTTCGTCTTTGATTGCAGAGTATATGTATAAGAAGTTATTGGTGCTAGGGAGAAGATGTTGGTTTGTCCATAGTCTAGAGATTGAGACGATTATCAACAATTATTACGAGAGTCAGAAGACTGTTATCATCGTATCTAAGTCAGGACAGACGGAGTTTCTAGTCAATGTTGCCAAGAAGGCAAGGGCAGCTGGTATTAAGGTCATCTGTATGACAGGTAATCGTATGAGTCAACTGGCCCAGCAGGCTGATGTTGTCTTTGCACTGAGAGATCACAATCCTTTAGATGATGACAATCTCTTGGAAAATCCGTTCTTTGGGAATTGTATTTTATTATTTGAAAAAATCATAGGTGCTTATCATATTAAGTACAAAAAATAAAGCAAAAATCCAAGGGGCCAAGAGGAGACTTGGATTTTTTGTTAAACTGGGGGCGTTGCAGATGAAAATAGTAGCAGATTGGATGTTTGATCCTAAGCATATAAAGTATGGGAGTTTAGAGAGTAGGGATATTGTCTTAGCAGACCAAAGTGGTGAAGGCAATCATTTGGTGATGCATACTTATGGTGAAGGACTACCAGATAGGGCTGCCCTGGCTTGGAGTCAGGATAACTATGAGCAAAAGGCTGATAGGATGAGTCTTGAACTGAGAGGAAGTCATACCACTGGTGGGGTGTACTTCAAGACACAATCAGGAGCAATGCTTAATGACCTAACTTTTGAGAAGGGCTATACCATAGAGGCTGTTTTGGAATTACCTGTAGGGGCCTATGACCCATGGATGGGTATATTGACGAGAGAGGGTGCAGGTTATGAGCTTGGCAAATGCATAGGAGAGCCAGAAATCCTGACCACTCTCAGCTACAATGATATGTTCCAGTGGACCAGTTATGATCTTGAGGGAGAAGAGAATTTGACTAATTGGTCTTGTGCAGGTGGTATGCGCACAGGATTCCATTACGTGACGATTGTTAATGATGGCAAGAGGACTGTGCTATACCTTAATGGGATTGCAGATATACGTAATCCAAAGGAAGATATGATAGGTATTAGCAAAGTAGAGGGCAAAGGCTGGATAGTGGGCGCAGCTCAATGGGACCTTAAGCTGGGAGGACTTTTCACAGGCAAGTTGCAGCATATTCGTATTTCAGAAGGGGTTGTGGCGAGAGAGGATTGGATTATCCAAAACTGTAACCCTGCTATGGTACTTGAGGGAAGTGATGAGCCAAGATGCTTACTCCATAAAGAGAATAACTACAACTTAGTATTCATTCCAGATACTCAGTATATGGGAGAGTCAGCGCCTTATATGGTAGAGGCTATGACTGAGTGGATTAGCCAAAACGCTGAGGCACTTCATATCAAATTTACAGGGCATCTTGGGGATATTACAGAGGACTCGTCTCACCAAGAATACCAAAAGGGTGACAGGGCATTTAAGACTATGGATAGATCAGAGTGTCCGTATCTTGTAACACCAGGCAATCATGATGTAAAAGACCAAGGGGTGAACTTTAGGCGGTACTTTGGGAAATTACGTTACAAGGACAAAACGTATATAGGAGAGCAAGAGGCACCTAATAATAGTCTCTATGCTTTGATAGAGGCAGGGAGCTATACTTATTTGATGCTATCTATTGATTACTCTAGTGTTAAGGAGAGCGTGAGTTGGGCGCAGAATATCCTCATGAGTCATCTGGGCTTGCCGACCATTGTGATGACCCATGATGCCTTTGATGAGATAGAGGGAGAGTTTGTCCGCACAGAAAATGGACAGTATTTATGGGAGAACCTCATTGATACCAATAGCCAAATCTTTATGGTAGTAGCGGGGCATGAATTCAATGTGTCTCATCGTATCCGTTATAATAGGGACCAAAAAGAAGTCATAGAGATGCTTGTGAACTATCAGATTTATCCGTCAGGAGGAAATGGCTGGATGAGACTTGTAGAAGTAGATGAAGAGGCTGGTAAGCTTAGATGCACGACCTATTCACCATGGTTAGATCAGATGGCAGCAGAAGATAAGACTTGTTATGACTATACTTATTTGACATCGCCTAAGGATGCATTTGAGATAGATTTTGATTTGAGAAGTAGATAATCAGTAAGTGGGGGCTTAAGATATGGACGCATTAATGGAATATTTGAGAGAGGTTAATACGTTATCAATTATTATAAGACTGACACTAGCAACAATTTTTGCAGGTGTTATAGGGATAGAGCGTGGACGGATGAAAAGACCAGCTGGTTTCCGTACACATATCTTGGTATGTATCGGTGCAACGATGGTTATGATTACAAGCCAGTACATTAACCAAGAGTTAGGCATTGGGACAGACCCTACTAGAATGGGGGCTCAAGTCATTAGTGGGATTGGTTTTTTAGGTGCAGGAACGATTATTGTTGTAGGACGTAATCAAGTCAAGGGACTGACCACAGCAGCAGGTTTATGGGCGTGTGCTTGTATGGGGCTTGCTATCGGTATAGGCTTCTATGAAGGTGCTATTATATCTTGTCTGTATCTGTACTGCGTCATGACAGCGTTTCACAAAATTGATAGAGGTATGCAAAAGAAGTCAAGAGTAATGGAAGTCTATGTAGAGCTTGAAAATATGCATGCACTATCCCAGTTTTTGCAACAAGTCAAGGAGTCTGGGGGGACTATTTCTAGCTTAGAAGTTGAGAAGGCTGATGAGTTAGAGCAAGAAGGTCAGAAGTTAGGCAGTATTATGACCATTAAGCTGCCTAGACAGTGTAATCATAATGAATACTTATCCATACTAAATAACGTTAAGAATGTTAATTTTATAGAAGAAATTGCGTAATTAGGACTGTAGCTTGAATATAAGCTACAGTTTTTTATTTTGTAGTAAACTGTTATGTCGAAGCATTTTACCACTCCACCAATCAATACGTGAACAAAGGACAAATTTGTTCTTTTTTCGACAAAAATATTTAATAATACAATAATAAATTAGTGTATAATAAAAGAGGTATATAAAAGTAAAAGGTTTTAACGGGGGAACTGAATATGAGAATTAATCATAATATTCCAGCTATGACTGCACAGGGGCAGCTTGCCAAGAATAATGCCAAGATGACAGTTGCAATGGAGCGATTATCATCAGGGGTGCGTATTAATAGGGCGGCAGATGATAGTGCAGGTCTAGCTATTTCTGAGAAGATGGATGCCCAAATCAAAGGGTTGAGACAAGCTAAGCGAAATACGATGGATGGTATTTCACTTATTCAAACAACTGAAGGTGGTATGACGGAAATTCAAGCAATTCTGCAAAGGATGAATGAACTGAGTGTACAAGCTGCTAATGGAACACTAAGTGATCCAGATCGTCAAGTGATCCAAAATGAGATGAGTGAACTCAAAGATGCTATTAATGAAATAGCACATGGGACAGAATTTAATACCATTAATGTACTGGCACCGCCAGAGGGTACAGAGGAGTTAGAGTCAGGACCAGTGGATTTGACTTTTGTAGTGGATAGTACAGGCAGTATGGATACTTATGCTAAGCAAGTAGCAGATAATTTGGACCAGTTTGTTCAGTCTATTGTAGGTAAAGGGGTAACAGATATCAGAATATCGGTCATCACATATACAGATAGCGGAATAAGGGAATTTGACTTTGCATCGGGGTCATGGGTCAATGTAGCAGATGATGATAATGGGCAACTGACTGGGGATACACCGACTCAGAGATGGGCAGGGGCAGATGAGTTTTATAAAGTCAAAGAAGCACTAGACCCATTGCCTACTAGTGGCGGAACAGAAAATGTCATGGAGACACTACAATATGTAGGCAACCATGTGGATTTTAGAGAAAATATAGGTGAGAATCGTAGTAAGCATGTGGTGGTCTTAACAGATGAGCCAGGAGATGACCTTGGTAAAACAGATGAGACAATCACACTTCTCAATGATAAAGGGATTACAACTCATGGGATTTTTAATGAGGGGGTAAGTGGCCAGATTGGATCTGTCATCACGCAGACAGGTGGAGCGGGTGTTGATATTAGTAGTGGGGATTGGACTTCTGGACTTGTTGATGAAATAGGAGACATCATAGGAGGCTCTGTTGTACCTCCAGAAGAAGGGTACACAGAAATACTACTTCAGATAGGTGCTAACCAAAATCAGACAACCCTCATCAAGCTGTTCTATATGAGAACCAAAGACCTTAAGATAGATGATGTGGATGTCTCTACCCAAAAAGGAGCAGAGGATGCTATCACACAATTACAGGCAGCCATTGATTTGGTGTCTAAAAGGCGTTCATATTTAGGAAGCATGCAAAACAAGCTAGAACATACAGTCAACTCCACAGAGGTTACAGATGAAAATCTTACAGCAGCAAAGAGTCGTATAACAGATGCTGATATGGCACAAGAATTTGCTGAGTTTACGAAATTAAATGTGTTGTCACAAGCTGCAAATGCAATGCTTGCACAGGCAAATGCAATTCCTCAGCAAGTCATAGGACTTCTTCAAAAAAACATCTAAAGTAGCTTGCACATTTGTCAAAAGACCAAATTTTAGACGTTTTGTCAGTTGGTGGGCATACTCAAAAACACACATATTTAAAGTCTGTTTGTCATATGCTACAGTTACTATCACATCACAAAACTTTTTGAAAGCGGACAGGTTGAGTCGGGGGATTATAGCATCTTATACTCTGGTGATTGACGAAACAAAAAGATGAGTGATAGGACACTGAGTATAAGTTACAATAGAGATAGATTCATATAAATAACTAAGGGTGCCAATTGGCACCCTTTTCTATTAAATATTCTTTTTGAAGCGCTGCCAGATTTTAAAGGGCATCAGACAGGTGAGAAGTCCCACAAAACAAATGAGAACCAATAGGCAAAGTGTTTGAGGCCAGCCATAAGACTCTGTAAAAGTACCTAGCCCATAACCGCAGAGTGCACTACCTAAGTACATCGTTGCATTAGCAATCCCTGCTACCGTAGAGACTTTGTTATAGGGTGCAAAATATGTAGGGAGCACACTGACCAATATAGTATTGATTCCTAACATACAAGAGGTCACAATAGCAAAAAACAGTAGGCAAGCTATGAGGTTTTTGGTGCCATAAGTGACCAGGAGTATCAAGCTGACTAGACTCAAGATATAGAGTATAGCAGAGGTCTTGATTTCATCTTGGTGAGTGCGTTCATGAAGCTTCTTGGCGCCCCAAATACCGAGTAGATTCACTAGGGGAAGAATAGCACTTAGCAAGATAGAAAAAGAGCTATTCACCGAAAAGGTATCCGTAATGAGCTGAGGAATCCACGTCATGATACCGTCTTTTAAAACACCCATTGTAAGCACAGCAATACAAATAAAAGGCAGACCACTACGGAGTATTAATTGCTTAATACTAGAAGTGACGATGTTTTGCTGAGTTGATGTAACAATGCTAATAGGTGTGCAGTTTTTGAGAACATCACTGAGGGTGAGGTTCCAAAGTACGCAAGCGATCATGAGAAGGATACTTGCTACAAGGAAGATGATACGCCAGCTCCACTGACTAAGGAGCAAACTACATAAGATATAGGTGCTACATGTTCCAAGTGCTACAGAGCTTTGAATTCTAAAGCAACATTGGCGCAGATAGTCAGGAGGCATATACAGTGTAAACACTTTGATCATAGGAGACCAGAGTAAGGACATGGCAAAACCGTTGATAAACCATAATAAAAGCAGCTGCCAATAAGTGTGTGAGCAAAATACGAATAAATTACATAGTGCAGCAAGACATAAGCCAGTGGTGACCATGGGTCTTGGAGAGAGTTTATCTCCTAAGAAGCCACTAATGAGCTGACCTATACCATAGCTGATAAACAGAGCAGTAACAATACCACCTAGTTGGGATTTGTTATAGCCTTCAGATAGACCAATCTCTAGCATAGAAGCAGCATAGTTGAGTCTGCCAATATAAGAGATAAAATAAATCACCCAACAAGTAACGAATAGTTTTTGAATGCGTTTATCCAAAATAAGCCTCCATTGATGAAATATATTTAAATGTGCAACCAAAGTTTATTATAATGCAAGGGAATTGGATTTAAAGGCATTCCTTTTAAGTTGAATAATGTTCAAAAATAGCCTAAAATAGTAGAAAAATGTTCAATAAAAGTGAATACAAGGGGAAAATTATGAATGATAGGCAAAAACAAATCATCAGTATACTAGAAACTAAGAAAAGTGTAACCATAGACTATTTATGTGAGCATTTGGTATATAGTAGGTCTACGATTCGGAGGGATATTATCGGACTTGAAGAGATGGGAGTTGTTCGTAGAGAGAAGGGAAGGGTCAATCTGAGGATAGGCAGAGCCAAGGAGAAGTCTTTTAAACTACGTAATCTAGAAAATCTTGAAGCAAAAGAAAAACTGTGTTTGCTGGCAAAGGACTTTGTAACAGAGGGAATGTCTCTATTTTTGGATGGCAGCTCTACTGTAAGACATATGGCTAAGTTTCTCGAAGATTATGAGGATTTGACAGTGATTACAAATGGGATAGAACTTGCCTATGAACTCATTCAAATGCCTAATATTGAGCTGTTTGTAGTGGGGGGTTATGTAAGGGAAGGGACAAGTGCAGTGGTTGGAGAGAGTGCACTAGATTATATAGGGCAATTTAATGCCGATCTTTGCATTTTGTCTTGTAATGGGATAGATGAAAATGGTATTTATGAGGCAAGTATGCAGCAGGCCGTGACCAAGAAGAGGATGTTAGAGCAGTCAGAAATCAGATTGGTATTATGTGATGAGAGTAAGTTTTATAAGAAGTTTAAGTTTACCTTGGCCAATCATAGGGAAATAGATTATATTGTATCAGACCACCAACCACAAGAAATCTTTGGTACACAATTAAAAGAAATGGGGTGTGAGCTCTTAAAAGCCGACTGATTTTCTAGAATTAGTCGGCCTTAATAGGTTATCTAGATACCATAATATAGCGAAGTATTCTATCTAGAAATCGCTTGAAGTAAATATTCACATGGTTTCGTGAAAGTCCATAAGTGATGGCAATAGAACTCCCAAAAGAGATGATGAGTTTAAGCCATGAGAAGGGGACGAAGTGATTGATGACAAAAACAATAACCAGTAAGTAAGTATGCAAGATATAAACAGGAAGAGTATTACCACCAATTTTTGCAAAGAAAGTTGGGGTTGTTTTGGTCGTATTAATCAGTCCAAATATAAAAGAAAAACCAATAATATAAAGTAAACAACGGCTCATCAGCCCTAGCCAAATAGGTACTGTAAAGGTCTTGAAAGAGTCACTGCCATATAAAAACTCAATAGGAACAAGTTTGGTGTAAGCAATACCAAAAGAGAATGCTAAGGAAAGTAAAATAATAAAGAAGGCATAAAGTTTATGGGGTCTTTTGAGACTATATAAGCGGTCTTCTTTTATAAAATAGCCCGTTAGGAAAAAAGGTAAAAATACAAGGGTACGGGACATAGAAAGCAAAGCATCAAATTCTGTAAATATACCAGCACCTAATCCTATTACAATACTTAAAGGTAGTATAAATCTTATTTTAATAAGGTCTTTGAGTAAAATACGCCATATAAACATGCTGATAAGGTACCACAGTGCCCAACCGGGAGTAATAAATGAGAACAAAGAAGTATCTCTAGTGAAACCTACAGCTAATAAATTCCACAGGGTATTAAAAATAATAAAAGGCACAAAAAATGTACCAAAGGCACTTTCGCGGGACTTATCTAAATTTTTTGAGAAATATCCTGATATAAATACAAAAGCAGGCATATGAAACAAATAAATGAAGATATAAAACACCGAGAATACAATATGATCTTCCTTGATAAGTTCTAAAGAGTGTCCAAATACAACTAAGAAAATGAGTAATCCCTTGAGGTTATCAAGGAGATAGTTACGAGAACTTATAGGTGGTTCATTCATAAGAGGCTCCTTCTAGATGTGAGCGATGGTGTTCGAGTACAGCTTTAATCCAAGATTTGGCAATGAGTATATGTCCTTCTGGATTAGGATGAACACCATCATCAGTCCAATAAATATTGGGTTTTTCGGGTGTAATATGTTGATTAAACACTTCTTGAAGTGGGATGTAAATAGCGCCATAAGTCGTTGCAAGTTCTTTTACAATCTGTATTTTTTGATTAAGGTCTTCTGTCCAACCTAATTGCTGAGCTTCCACAGGGAGCAAGAATGGTGACATGAGTACCAGCTGAACTTCTGGGTTTTTGGTTTTGATAGAGTCTAAGAGATACACGTAGTTTGTACGAAATTCTTCGGGTGTCGTCATAAGATGTAGGTCAAAGCGTCTTAAGGTGTCATTAATGCCTATAAGTAAGGATAGTAAGTCTGGACTTAGTTCTAGGCAATCCCTTTCCCAACGACGACAAAGATTATGGGTGCGGTTGCCATAGATGCCCCTATTAACGCAAGAGATATTAAGCTGAGTGAGGTGGGTCGATAAATAGTGATTAATCAGATTGACATAGCCATCACCTAGGTCTGTTGGTTTGAGACGACTACGATTGCAGTCTGTGATACTATCACCTTGAAATAAATAAAGCATAGATACCCCCTTAAATGTAAGTTTAATTTTACAATAGCATAATATTAAAAATATAACTAGTCTAGTAGTGGGCAAAACATCCCTAAAAAATACAATTCTTAACAAAAAAGAAGCAAAGAATTATAACTCACCGGTGTTATAATAAAGATAATAAAAGAAGTATTGGGGTGGGGAAATGAAAAAGAAAATCTATTGGGTGGTAATTGTAATAGTCATAGCGCTACTTGGGGGAGTAGGCTATATGGTATCACAACCTATACAGTTATTACCTATCAAAGAAATAAGTTTTGAAAGCCACAGGTCTTTGGATGAAGCACTGCGGGTAGATGAAATGGTAAGTGATCTGATGGCACTTCAAGAGGTACTGTATGAGGTGCATCCCAAAGTAGTAGAGCAGGATCATACTTGGCTTGATATGGCATTTGAAGAGGCTTACCAAAAAGTACAGGAGCCAATATTCCTAAAGGATTTTTACTATATCGTATCAGAACTACTTGCTAAGTTTGAGGATGCACATACCACAACGTTTCCAAAAGATTTGGGAGAGAGTTATATGCAAGCGGACCTTAGGTGGATTGGAGAAGAGCTTTATGTGATTCATAGCAGATTTCTTAAGCCTGGAGATAGAGTTATTGCTATTAATGGGCAGCCTATACAAGATATTTATGAGAGGGGACAAAAAATTATATCTGCAGAGAATGAGTATGCAAGACGTAGCCGTTTTATTAGTCGTATCAAGACATTATCGTTTATTGAGACTTGTACGGGTAAGCAAAAGGTAGAGAAAATTACAGTAGAGCGAAATGGGGAACAGATAGAGATGCCGATTATATATGGTGTGGGGCCTTATATTAATCGTAAGATGCAAGAAGAAGATCAAAAAAACTGGGTGAGATATGAGGTCGATAAGACCAATAGCACGTGTATATTTACACTCAAAACTTGTGATTATAATGAAGAATACATACAAACAGTACGTAATATGTTTGAAGAAGTTAAGGCAGCGGGAATACAGAATCTAGTCATTGATGTAAGAGGTAATGGTGGTGGAAATTCTTTAGTAGGAGATGAGATTATTCACTATTTACCTACAAAGAAATATGCTTATTATGGGGTGAATGCAAGATTTTCTGAGGCTAGTAGGGAGCAGCGAGGGTATGTAAGAAGTCATGGGACAATGAGTTATAAGCCCGGAACAAAACGTAATCCACAGGTCAAGGACCTTATTTTTGATGGTGAGGTCTACATCTTGGTGGATGAGAATACCTTTTCTTCAGCCAACTGGATAGGTGTGATCTTCCAAGATAGTCAATTAGGGACGGTAGTAGGAACACCTACAGGGAACAATCCAAATAGCTATGGTGATGTGTTACAGTTTCAATTGCCCAATTCCCAAATACGGTACCAAGTGTCTATGAAAAGATGGGTAAGACCAGACAGGAATAGGATGGAGGATACACTGGTTCCAGATGTATTAGTGACACCTACCTTGCAGGATTGGATAGATGATAAAGATGTGGTCATGGATGAAGTGATGAATCAGATTACACAATAAATGTGTATAAAAGGAGACGATGTAAGATGACAGCAAGTTTAGGACTGATAATACTTTTGGGCCTTATGGCTTACGTTATATTTGATAAGATGAGACTACCAGGACTATTAGGTATGCTTATCTTAGGGATGATTATAGGACCACATGGATTTAATCTACTCAGTGAAGAGATTATGGTGGTTTCATCAGATCTTAGACAGATTGCGCTTATTATTATTTTGCTAAGGGCAGGGCTTGGTATCAAACGTAGTGACCTAAAGAGTGTGGGGACAGCTGCTATTAAGATGAGTTGTATTCCAGGAATTATAGAGGGTGCTATGATAGCAGTAGCAGCTCACTATTTATTCCAAATCTCTTTTGTGGAAGGTGCTATATTAGGATTCATTATAGCAGCAGTATCCCCAGCGGTGATTGTGCCACAGATGATTGGTTTTATCGAGGCTAAGCTTGGTACTCGTAAAGGTATCCCAACGCTGATTTTGGCAGGAGCGTCAGTAGATGATGTGGTAGCCATTACACTGATGAGTGTATTTATGGGCATGTATGGTGGTCAAAATATGAATATTACAATGAAGCTTTTGGGGATACCAATCTCTATTTTGCTAGGCATAGGACTAGGTATTGTGATGGGCATTATTCTAGTAAGGTTATTTAAGAAATACCATATAAGAGATACCAAAAAAGTTTTGGTCATGATAGGTGTAGCCATTGGCCTTGTGATATTGGAAGAAATCCTAAAAAGCAAAATTGCCATAGCCAGTCTCATAGGGGTTATGACAATAGGATTTGTGATTTTGGAGAGGGCACCAGAGGTGGGCGAAAGACTAGGTGCGAAGCTAGGCAAAGTGTGGTTATTTGCAGAGTTACTTCTATTTGTATTAGTAGGGGCGCAGGTCAATCTACCTGTTGTTGTAAGTGCAGGAGGATTAGGTCTAGTAGTACTGCTGATAGGATTAGCAGGTAGAAGTATTGGTGTTTGGATTTCTCTTATAGGAACAGATTTTAATGCCAAAGAGAAACTGTTTTGTATTGTAGCCTATATCCCCAAAGCAACTGTGCAAGCCGCTATGGGGGCAGTGCCACTAGCAGCAGGTGTGGCTAGTGGAGAATTAATACTAGCTATTGCAGTATTAGCGATTGTGGTAACAGCGCCACTAGGTGCTATAGGAATCAAGACGTTAGGACCCCAATTATTAGAATAAAATCCATAAAAGACAAAGAGTGCGGAGGTTGTTTAGAAACTATGCACTTTTTCTTAAGGAAAAATTAAGAAATATATAATAGAATGAAAAGGCATTTGGTCCTACTACTGAGGAATATCAAAAAGTTGGGGAAAGTTTTGTAGTATCAGCACAATAAATAAGAGGTAAGCCGTAACATATGATGCGGCTTACCTCTTGTTTTAATTCTTAAGGAACTTAAAGTTTTTGATAATCATGGACATATGGTTTGGGTCTGACCAGATAATAAGATAATTATAAGGGGTATTATCTATAATAATAGGTTCAGGGTACTGGGCAACAAGTGTCACTTCTTTTTCTTGATAAGGAAGGATTTGATCGGTAGAAGGGTAGATTAGTGTAGCTGGCTGTTCATCTAATAAAAATGGAACAATTGTAGGTTTGCTACCGTATGGTAAATAGCTAGGGGCAACAAGTGTGTTTGTAGCTTCAGTAATGTCTTGATTCATACCCTCGTAGACACTTATTTCAAAGAAACCACTAGGGCCCTCAAATTTGTTAGGATTACGGGGATTTCTTATCCAGTTTTTTGGGTAATTAAAACTAATGTGATAGTAGGGGCTATAATAACGTTTTGTCCAAAAATGAGGTGGGAGTATGACAGGGCCAAGTCCACTATCAGGAGGGAAGTTTGGAATGACAGGACCGGGGCCACCACCGGGAGGGAAGCTTGGAATGACAGGACCGGGGCCACCACCGGGAGGAAAGTTAGGAATAACAGGACCAGGACCGTCTTCAGGTGGGATAACGGGGCCAGGGCCACCACCGGGTGGGAATTCGGTCAGAATAGTGTTAGGGTCATCACTAGGAGCTCTGAGATGACCCTCTTTAGTAGATGATTGAATAGAGAGAAGTCCTAAAGCAAGTAGGAGCAAGTTAGCATTCATTATAATACCTCATACAGTATAGGTTCTTCTCTATTATATTGAAGAAGGACATAGATCATGCAGGGTCAAGGCTTATCGGAGCAAGCTATCATCTAATAGGATGACTGCATCAAAATCATAAAGGTCAAGGTACTCTTCAAAAGTACATTGATCAAAAAATCTAAGGTCGATAATATGAACCTTATTAAAGCAGGTACTTAAGAAAGAAGAATAAGGTAAACCATAAGAATTTTGGATAACTAATAAGTTTTTGGAACCATTGGTGTTAGTGATAATAACTTCACCATGGTCTTGACCGAGGTAGGTGGCGTAGCGGTTGGTATCGCTAGGTGCATTGGGGTCTAGGAGTTCGGGATACAGTAAGGTTTCTTCAAAAGTACCTTCTTTGAGGGTTTGCTCTCCGAGATGGTTAATCTCTACACTGTACTGGGTATCAAAGGAGGGGGTGATAAGTGTATAGTCATCTAGACCACTGTAGAGTTTGCCAGTACGACGGCCTTGTGAACCTAAGAAATAGTTCTTATAAGGTGTCAGGGTGTAGTTGGAGAGACTGGTGTATTCTTGGAGGCTGTTAGGATCAAGTACCCCAAGCTCCCCAAGCCTATCAATGGTTTGAGTAAAAGCCCAAAAGGCTGTCTCACTGGTCCAGTGGTGATCTGTTTTGAAAAAGAGTGTATCAGGGGCTAGGCCATCATCAGTTACACTTTGTCTAAGGTCGAGGTACTGTACCCCGTACTTATGAATACCTTTGAGGTAATTGTCCACATTGAGTTTGGTATAGTCGGTAATATCGTCAGGTAGCTGGGTGTAACCTTCTATAATTTTGGTAGGAGGCTGCACGTATAAGAAAGGGATGCTATGGGTTTTGAGTATGGTCTTCATGGTGGCGACACGTTTGGTGTCTAGGTCTACATTGGTATTAATATAGGGTTCATAAAACTGTAAGAAGTCATTATTATCTTTAATTACATTTTTGGTCGCATCAGCATCTTCAATAACTGTTTTGCCAGTAAATCTTTGAATACCACCATAAATATTAATAAAAGTAGGGGTAAGAGCAATTTCACCAGTGTACTGAGTTTCAATATAACGAACCATCTTGGAGAGAATATTAGGTGGTGATGTTTTAGTGGCAGCAATTTGGACTGAGGTAGGTGCTTTTGAGGTGGCCGCAGGCGTTGTAATCTCTGGATAGTTAACTATAGGAATATCTTTCATAATAGGGACAAAAGGCTCTAGATTTTGGGGTGTTATGGGGGTGTTTGTAGTAGAACGGGTAAGGCTTTTAACAACTTTTGTACTCACTTTGGTAAGAGAAGCAGTAGCAAGAGAAAATATAATGACCAAGAATAATAAGGTTACTATGTAATGCTTTTCAAATTTTTTCATATCAATACACCCCTCTTTTAGAAGTTAAAGTAAATAAAGGGATTGTAGGCCCCTTTAACCATATAGCTTAGGCAAATAATTAATATCATAATAAATGTGGTGATATAAAGCGCATCAAACCACTTGGCGCGGCTAAGTTTGATTCGTGAGAGATTGGCTACAGGGAAGGAGAACAAAATCCCAAAGACAAAGAATAAAAGGTTTTCTCTTAGGAGCTGGATATCATAAGTAGAAATAAGCGAACCGTGATTCAGCCCAAAAAGTGTGAGGATATATGCCCATGCTGAGGTGATAGTTGGTGATCTAAAGAGGACCCAACCAATCATAACCACTAAAAGGACATAAAGATGTTTGATAACAGCAGGAATTTTGCCGCTGAGTTTTGCGGCAAATAGTTTTTCTGATGCAATCCATATGAAGAAATAGAGTCCCCAAATGATAAATGTCCAATTGGCACCATGCCATACCCCAGTCAAAAACCAAACAACAAATAAGTTGAAGACAAGACGATAGTTAGATTTGACACGACTTCCACCCAAAGGGAAGTAAACATAGTCTCTAAACCATGTGCCTAGTGAGATATGCCAACGCCTCCAAAACTCAGAGATAGAGCGAGAGATATACGGGTAGTTAAAGTTTTCGTCAAAGTGGAAGCCGAACATCTTACCAAGACCAATGGCCATATCTGAGTAGCCAGAGAAGTCAAAGTAGATTTGAAGGGTATAGGCAATAGCACCCATCCAAGCTAAGGTCATACTTAGTTCAGAGGAACTAAAAGCTTTGTCTGCTACAATGGCTAAGGTGTTAGAAAGTAAGATTTTTTTGCCAAGACCAACAATGAAGCGGCAAACCCCTAATGAGAAGTCTTCCATGTTCTCAGTACGGTTTTTGATTTGGTCGGCGACGGTTTGATACCTCACGATTGGACCAGCGATGAGTTGTGGGAAGAAGGCAATATAAAGTCCAACATTAAGGGGACTACGTTGCACCTCGCCATGGCCACGATACACGTCAATTACATAAGAGATCGCTTGGAAGGTAAAGAAAGAAATCCCTATAGGAAGCATAATATTGGGAACGCTAAGACTGGTCTTAAAGACTGTATTAATGGTGGTTAAAGTAAATGTGAGGTACTTAAAGATAAAAATTAAGATGAGGTTAAACAGTATGTCAGCTGTTAGAATCAAGTAAACCTTGCGCTTAGTATGGCGGTACTTGTCCACCAATAAGGCAAATAACCAGTTGACACAAATAGAGAGCATCATAATAAGCACGAACCACGGTTCACCCCAAGCATAAAAGGCAAGGCTTGCAAAGAGTAAGAAGACGTTTCTAAGATTACGCCCACGTAGGCATACGTAGTAAATAAATAATACACCAGGTAAAAACAATAATAAAAAGATTGCATTTGAGAATAACATAGAATACCTCACTGGAAATTATTTGATAAGTATATAATTTAGATTATAAAACATAAAATTTAAATAATCTAATATTTTAAAAAATAGTTTTCAATTATTTTTAGGAGTAGGGATAGATTTAAAATGATGGGAACTAGTATACACGCCACTATATGCGCAACATGACTTTGGTCGTTTACAATAAAGAAACCACAGAGTATAATGGTTGTAGAAAAAAAGAGGACAACCTAACCTAGAAAGGACGAGTAACTATGAGTTTAGAAAGATTAGCAGACCTTATCTTCCCTAATGTAGATAAGACACCTGAAGACTATATTAAGCAGTACGGCAAGAGAAATTTAGCAGAAGGTGCAAAAGTAACGCGTTATGCACCAAGCCCAACAGGTTTCCAACATATTGGAGGTGTATTTGCAGCACTTGTATCAGAGCGTGTGGCAGTACAAAGTGGTGGGGTATTCTACCTTCGTATCGAAGATACTGACCAAAAGAGAGAAGTAGAAGGTGCGATTTCAGATACAATCCAAACAATGCACAAGTATGGTATGGATTTTACAGAGGGTATGACAGGGGATGACTCATCAAAAGGTGAGTTCGGTCCATACAAACAAAGTGAACGTGCAGACATCTACAGAGCTTTTGCAAAAGACCTTATCAAAAAAGGTTTGGCTTACCCATGTTTTGCAACACCAGAAGAACTTGCGGCTCTTCGTGAAAGACAAACAGAAGAGAAAGTAACACCAGGTTGCTATGGTGAATACGCAATATACCGTAACCTTTCAGCAGAAGAAGCAATTGCTAAGATTGAAGCGGGTACTCAGTACATTCTTCGTCTCAAATCTCCAGGTAACCCAGAGAAGAGAGTAGAGTTTACAGACCTTATCAAAGGGGAAACATCATTCCCAGAGAACAATCAAGATATCGTTATCATCAAAGGTGATGGGCTTCCAACATACCATTTTGCACATGCGATAGATGATGCACTTATGGGAACAACACACGTAACACGTGGAGAAGAATGGTTATCATCACTGCCAATTCACGTCCAACTCTTCGAGGTATTAGGTCTTGAGCGTCCACAGTACGGGCATATTCCAACGATCATGAAGATGGACGGTGGTTCAAAACGTAAACTTTCAAAACGTAAGGATGCAGAGAGTGCAGTGACTTACTATGATGAAGAAGGTTACCCAGTAGTATCTGTAGTAGAGTACTTATTAGGTATTATCAACTCAACATTTGAAGAGTGGAGAATGGAGAACCCTACAGCAGACTACCATGAGTTCCCAGTAGTACTTGATAAGATGAGTAAGAGTGGGGCATTATTTGATATCATCAAGCTTAATGATGTGAGCAAAGATGTCATTGCAAGAATGCCAGGAGATCAGGTATATGAACTCTATACAGCTTGGGCAAAAGAGTTTGACCAAGAGATGTATGAGCTTATGAATGCCAACGAAGCATCAGCAAAAGCTTTCTTTAGTATTGATAAAGAAGGACCAAAACCAAGAAAAGACTTCGCTAAATGGTCAGAAGTAAGAGAAAAAATCTACTACTTATTTGATGAATTATTTGACCAAGAAGCAGCTGAGCAAGTAGAGCTTCCAAAGACAGTATCATTAGAAGCAGCAAAAGAAATCGTAAAAGCATACAAAGATGCTTACAAGCACAATGAAGAGAGCCAAGAAACTTGGTTTGAGACACTCAAAGAGTTCGGTCTTGAGATTGGCTACTGTGCAAATAGAAAAGAATACAAAGCTAACCCAGAAGCATACAAAGGTATGATTTCTGATGTAGCAGGTGCAGTAAGAGCGAGTATTACTCATAGAAGTAATACACCAGACCTTTACACAATCATGCAAATTTTAGGTGAGCAAAAAGTACAAGAGCGTTTTGAGAAGTTCTTAGCACTTTAATCAAATAGAGATATACAAAGGAGGGTATGCCGTTGGCATACCCTCCTTTGTTTTGCTAATCTTCTCTTGTAGGAAAGTGCTACTGCGAAGCATTTCACTACTGCGTGAACCAATACGTGCACGAAGGGCACTTTTGTTCAATTGTTTTAATTGTAAAATATGAATAATAGACAAAAAAGAATCCTAAAATTTTACAAGCAATTACAATAAAAAATTCTGAAAATACAATCAAATCATGTATAATATAACTAGGTGTGAGATATGGATAGATAGAAAATGTTTTTTTGGGGGACGATGCCACCACAAGTTACTTCACCAAGGAGTAGCTTTTGGAATAAATGAGAGGGGGAAAAAGAATGCGTAACAAACGACAACCTATATCATGGCTCTTAAGTTTCTTGATGGTAATGTGTGTAGTAGCACCTACTACAGTGACATATGCCGAGCAAGATGCCTATGTAGAGTCTTATGATGCAGCAGTGGCAGGCGTGGAGTTTCTAGGGACTTCAGGGATTGCGACAGTAGACTTCGTAGTGACACAGGATTGGGGAACAGGTTTTGGCTACACCATGGAGATCAAGAATACTTCAAAAGAAGTGATTAGCAATTGGCAGCTTACTTTTGAGTATACAGGTAAAATTACATCGGTGTGGAATGCTACCATGAGTCAGAGTGGTAATACGTATACGATTACTAACGCTGGATGGAACAAGGATATTATGCCAGGTGCAGTCATATCTTTGGGTGGAAATGGAATTCAAACAGGGAATATTTCAAATATCAAAATAAATGGCATAGCTATTGATGGAGAAATCCCACCACCACAGCCAGAGGACGTTAACCCACCAATAGGGTTAGTAGCAACTGCTAAGAATACATCTGAAATCGATGTAGCATGGCAAGGGGTTACAGGCGTAAGTCAGTATGAACTAGAGGTAGATGGACAAGTGATTGTAGTCAGTGATACCAAGTATCAGCATACAGGACTTGCAGCAGATTCTAGTCATAGCTACCGTGTGAGAGTGTTACCAGTACAAGCGGATACTACGTATCTGTGGAGTGATGTGATGACTACCAAAACACAGGCTAACCCACAGCCAGGTGGAGAGGATGTCAAAGCACCTACAGGACTGGGGGCCAAGGCGGCTACAAGTGATACGATTAATGTATCTTGGGATGTAGTAGCAGGTATCACTTCTTATGAGTTAGAGGTAGATGGGCAGGTAGTGCTAGTGACAGGCACAACATATGCACACACTGGGCTAAAACCAGAGTCTACACATAACTACAAAGTAAGAGTGGCACCAGTAGTACCAAGCAATAACTATCTGTGGAGTAGTAGCGTATCTGCTAAAACACCAGCTGTAGTTGTTGTACCAGATAAGGATGCTCCTAAGCCAGCAACACTAGCTAGTAATCAATGGGGCGGCGATTATGATGGGGACTATGATTTGACATGGAATATGTATTATGGTCCTAATGCAAGTAAGTGGGAGTTAGAAGAGAAATTTGGTAGACTGGGAACTTTTAAAGTGGTTGATCAGGGGACATTGACACCTAATTCACCACTTGCACAAAGCGGAGTTATCCAAATGAGAGGCAAACAAAAGCCAGGGACTTATATCTATAGAGTGAAGCTGATTAATGCTGCTGGGGAATCTATTAGTAATGAGTGTGTGGTAACAGTAGGCGCTCCAAATGATGAGAAAACATTGATTGTAGGTGTGGATGACCAAGGTGTTATGAACCAGTTTACAATCGATCAAAATACATATGTTTACCCACTAGAAAACGTAGTGGCAGAGGCAGAAGCACAGTTTGAAGTCGTAACAAATAATAGCAGTGTGGTTAAAGTAAGTCTTGAAGATGGCAATAAGCTCAAAGTAATAGGGTTAGATGGTGGTAGAGCGTCTATCAAGATTACTGAGAAAAAAACAGGTAACGTGCGTTATATTGGTTGCCGTGTGAAAGAAGCAAATGGTGCATTGCCTGGTATGCCAGATTATGTAGCAGTAGGCTCTGTAAGTGAAGACATTGCAGGTGATTTAAGCTTTTGGAAAGACTTTGATGGAGATTTAGAGACTAACAAACGTATGGATGTGCGTTATATCTACATCAATGGAGGCCCACTGAGTAATGGGTGGAAGGACTGGACATCTGTAGAGGGAGATAGAGCCCGTCAGTATATCAAAGAGAGCTTAAAACTTGGTATGATACCATTCTTTGTATATTACAATATCCCAGATAGTGCGGAAGATTATGCAGTAGACTTACAGCATATCCAAAGTGAGGCTTATATGAAAGCTTACTTTGAAAATCTTAAGTATCTACTAGATATCTGCAAACAAGAAGCAGGGGATGACCTAGTAGGGATGGTATTAGAGCCAGACTTTCTAGGCTATATGATGCAACAATCAGGCGTTCAGCCTCATGAGATTATGGCAAAAACAGATGCAGCTTATGCAGCAGGTGTATTAGATGCTAATGATCCTAAGTTTGAAAACACAGTTGAGGGGCTTGTAAAAGCAATCAACTACACTATTAATAAACATTATCCAGATGCGTATTACGGATGGCAGTTCAATATCTGGTCTTACGCAGGTAATGGGGATGTACCAGGCCAAGGACTTCTTCACAAGACGGAGTATGTTGGTCAAGAAGAAGGTGTTGCATTTATCAAAGAGGCAGCACGTATTACAGCAGAGTATTACAAAGCTGCTGGGGTAGCCACATATGGTGCAGATTTTATCTCTATTGATAAATATGGACTGGATGGGGCCTATGAGGCAGGGGCAGCTCAGAATCCGAAGGATTCTAAGTGGTTGTGGAATGCTGATATTTGGAACAACTATTTGGAGTATGCAAGTGAGCTAGGTAAGGTGTGTGACTTACCAGTTGTACTCTGGCAGATTCCTGTAGGAAGACTCAATCAGTCTCAGCAGTCTAATCCGTATGACGGCGGATTATTCCCACCATTAACTAATGCAGTAGGTAACTATGAAGACTCTGCACCAACATTCTTCTTTGGCGATACCTTCAAGCCGGGTAGTCAAAACCGCTTAGATTATTTTGGTAAGAATGTATGGCAAGATCCAAGTATCAAAGCTAATGGAGATACAGTAACCTGGGGTTCTCACATGCAAGCATGTAAGGACAAAGGTATTGTCGCAGTGCTCTTTGGTGCAGGGGTTGGGGCAAGTACAGACTCAGTAGGTTCACCACCAGCAGATCACTACTGGTGGATTACAAAAGCACAAGAGTATTACAAAAATCCAGTAAGTTTAAAATAGGGGAGGCATAGCATGAAGAAGATGATTAGAAAGCTAGCAATAGCCTTGTTAGCAACAAGTATGGCTGTAGGGATGACAGTTAATATCCCACAAATCACTTATGGTATGGAAATCGAGCAGTATGTAGCTGGGGGAGAGTGGCAAGCTAACACAGCTTACAAAGTAGGAGATCAAGCAACGTATAAAGGTGCTAGTTATACCTGTAGACAGCCACACACTTCATTACCTGGTTGGGAGCCAACCAATGTACCCGCATTATGGCAAATCAGCGATGGCACATTACCACCTATCGACCCACCAGTAGACCCACCGGTAGATCCGCCAGTCAATCCTCCGGTAGACCCACCAGTAGATCCACCGGTCAATCCAGACCCAAGTAAACCAGCGCCATGGGATGCGGCTAAGGTATATACAGGAGGCCAAAGAGTCACTTATAACGGCCAGACTTTTGAAGCAAAATGGTGGACCCAAGGGGATAAGCCAGATGCGAATAATGAGTGGGGCGTATGGAAGTTTGTTGAAGGAGAAGTCATTCCTCCAAAAGAAACAGTAGCAGCACCTACTAATTTCAAAGCAGTAGCAGCAGGCCAAGATACGATTACTGTAAGCTGGGATGCGGTAGCTAATGTGACAGAATATGAGTTAGTCATTGATGGTCAGACTGTTAAAGTCACTTCTAACACTTATACACACCAAAACTTAAAACCAAATACAACACATACTTACAAAGTACGTGTAGCGCCTGTCAAAGCAGATGTAGACTATATCTGGAGCACACAGAAGTCAGCAACGACAGACAAAGAGCCAGCCAAAGAAACAGTGGCAGCACCTACTAACCTTAAAGTAGTAGCTAAAGGTCAGACTGAAATGACTGTAAGCTGGGATGCAGTAGCTGGTGTCAATGATTATGAGCTCAATGTAGATGGTACAATCATGAAGGTTGTAGGCACTACATTCTTACACACAGGGCTTTTAGCAGGAACAAGTCATACGTACAAAGTAAGAGTTGCACCATCAAAAGATAATGTAGATTACTTGTGGAGTAATGCTGTAACTGGTAAAACAGAAGCGAAGCCTGTAGAGCCAGGGCAAGTAGGAGAGAAGCTCCTCATTGGTTATTGGCATAACTTTAGCAATGGATCTACAGATATCAGATTACGTGATATTCCAGCAGAGTGGGATGTTGTTCAAGTAGCATTTGGTGAGACAACAACAGACCGTGCAGTGGTAGAGTTTGCACCATACAATTGTACGGACCAAGAGTTCAAGGATGACATTAAGTACCTTAATAGTAGAGGGGTCAAAGTTATCTTATCACTTGGTGGACAAAATGGGGTTATACACATTGATTCACCAGCTGATGTGGATAAATTCGTTAACTCAGTATCAGGTCTTGTGGACAAATATGGCTTCAATGGATTAGATGTAGACGTAGAAAATGGTATTACAGTAGCTGCAGGGGACAAAAATCTTAAAAACCCTGCAACACCTCGTATCAAATACATGGTAGAAGCTATTAATAAAGTATGTGACAAGTACGGAGATAATTTCTGGCTTACAATGGCACCTGAAATTGCATACGTGCAAGGTGGTATTGTAGCATTTGGTGGACCATGGGGTGGTTACTTACCAATCATTGAAGGTGTAAGAGATAACCTGACAATGATTCACGTACAACATTACAACTGTGGTGGTAATCCAGGACTTGATGGTAAGGACTATACTGCAGGGACAGCAGACTTCCAAGTAGCTATGGCTGAGATGCTCCTACAAGGATTCAATATTGCAGGAGACCCTAATGCGCATTTTGCACCACTTAGACCAGACCAAGTAGCAATTGGTATTCCTGCTAAGCCATCTGCAGCACCATCAGGCGGTTATATTGCACCAGCAGAGATGCAAAAAGCACTGGATTACCTTATCCATGGTAAGAGCTTTGGCGGCAAGTATCAACTTGTCAATCCAGAAGGATACAAAGGATTTAGAGGTGTTATGACTTGGTCAATCAACTGGGATAATACACAAGGCAATAGCTTTGCTAAGTCTTACAGACAATACTTTGATGCAATGGGTGGTCAAAGACTAAAATAAGCAGAAAACTAGGCTATCACTTCTAAGATGAAGTGATAGCCTAGTTTTGTATTTAACCAATAAATTCGATATTATCAAGGCAAATAACATAAACTCTTGCAGTTGTTACTGGTGGGCTACCTGCAGTATTTATTTCAACAACCCATACAGCATTTTCGGCAACATCTAGTACATTAACATTAGCAAGGTATCCAATAGAGCCATAAACTTGAAGATTAACTGTATCTAGTGCAGCACAAAGTTTTTGAGCTTTGCCAGAATTACATTCAGAATAACAAGGATACTTGCAATTAGACCCTAGATTTTTGAGGGCTGAAGTAATTAAAGGGAGTGTTGTTGTAGGGTCATTAAGTAGGAAAGAAAGCCCTGTAAGATTACAGATAGAGGCGTAGTTTAAAGCAGAGCCATCTGAGAATTCTACTAAATTATTATTACATGAAGGAAGTGATTTGATAGTAGTAGCATCTGGCGCCGTATAAGTAGTAGAAGTATAAAGAGTGAAACTAGAAGGAATAAATAATTTTTTGAAAGACGTACAGAAAAGAGAGTTCAAGATGTTGTTTAAGTATTCCGCACAGGTTAAGTCTGATTTGCAATTACAAGAATTGTTGCGGCCCTGTTTTTGGTAGTCATTTGAACAATCGTAGTTATTACAATCAGAATCATAATAATTAGACATTGATAAACCTCCTCATTAATCAATAAACGCAATGATAACAATCTCTTTTCTAATATATGAAGAGCCACTAAAAATAGTACTAAAAGTGATATATCAACCTATTATTTGATTAAAATATAATTTAAACAAGGCCGTTTGCTTTTCCCAGCTATAATTTTTGATGAGATTTAGGTTTTCTTGGGACAAAGCCCTAAGTAAGTGCCGATTATCATAGAGAATACACAGTTTTTGTTTGAGAGCCTCTACAGAACGCTCAGCTAAGATATATTTTTGTTGAATTGGGCCAAGTATATCGGGGACGATGCCGACATTTGTAGAAATAATAGGGACACCACAAGCCATGGCTTCTAAAACGGGATTGGGTGTCCCTTCTGTAGAAGAAGTACAGACATAGACATGGAGTTGGTTGTAGAATGAGGGCATCTCGGAGTGATGACGCCGGTTGCCTTGACTATCCGCAAGGAGCAGGGTGATGGCATAGCCTTCTTGCTGAAGTTCAGCTACAGCAGGTTTTAGTATTGTATGGACACCTTTAGAACCTGCAGAAGGGCTATTCCAATTACTATTACCAGCCCAACCAATAATAAGGGGATCAGATGAGCTGCAGTCTAGTCGTTCTAAGTGACTAGGACTAAAAACCGAGAGGTCTATACCATCATGAATCGTACATACTGGATGTGGACAACGGGGTAATGCGTTGTAGATATTATAAAGCTTGTTAGAACTTACATAATAACCAGAGACAATATGAAATGCAGGTTGATATTTTTGAAGTTCACGAGATTCTAAGTAGAGATGGTCATAAACAGCTGTAGAGAGTTTCACTTTTTTGAGTAAATTGAGGTAATCTTGCTTGGTAATACCTCTTGAGGCTAAGTATTTATAAGCATTAGGAGAGAGAAGCTCCAAGAGATGGGGACGCCAGAAAAAGTGAATCAGGTCATAGTTCATTACCTCAGGGAATAAATCCCAAATAGAAGAAAGCTCGCTAGCAAAAATAACTTTGATTTCAAAATCATTGGATAAGTGGCGTTGAATTTGCTGAGCAATGTGATGAAATGCCCAGTTGGGTACATCCACAACCAGTGCGATTTTGGGAAGATTGGTATTGGATGTGCCAGCAATGGGTTGGGGTTTTGAGAGTGTTTCTAGCCGCTGGGTAATAGCATATTCAGTTTCTTCATCCCAAATATTAAGGTTGTGCTTGGTACGGAAATAATCAGCACATGATTTGATGCGTTCTAGAGAAAAACGAATTTGCTCATAGGTTTTGTCCTCTGTAGTATCTTGGGATACATGATTATGAATAAGGTAGAGCTTGCCACAATTACCTATCTTAAGTCCTGCATTGTAAATTCTAATAGATAAATCTACATCTTCATAACCTATAAAAATAGTGTCATCGAAGCCACCAAGTGCTTGAAAGGTAGATTTTTTGATGATGTTAGAGCCGCCATGAACATGTGTAGACAAAAAAGGCTCGACTTCTAGTGCATTGGTGGTGTTGCCACTATAGGCAGAGCGACAGGTGATTTGTGGTATATCAGAGGTTAAAGTAATATCTAGGTGGCCACCTAAGGCGGAGATATAGTTGCCACTGGCATCCCGTAGGGGCATATTTAAGAAGTGGCAACCTAACTGACTAATAGCATCCCTTGCAGCGGGGAAGGGATTGTCGGTAAAGTAAATATCATTATCGAGGAACATAATCCACTCTGTAGAGACATAGGGAATAGAACGATTTCGTCCACCAGAGATACCATAGTTATTATGAAGTTCCACCAATTGACTAGAGAAGGGAAAGGTTCGAAGGAACTGAGAGAGCTCTTTAATAGAAGACGGGGATGAACCGTTGTCCATAATAAGTATTTTGCCGTTAAAGTGAGGAATATGTGTTTTGAGGCTATTAAGAAGTTCTTTGGTAAGCTGTATCCGATTGAGTGAGAGAATAACAATAGTCAGTTGGCTTTGGTCAACGCCGATGTTGTCACGTAAGTCCCAAGTAGCAAGGTAGCTATGATTGGGATTGCTCATATAGGCTAGTGGATTGACCGAGGTGTTTAATCGATAATTCATAGACTGTCCTCCTAAATATAAAATTTTTAAAAAAGCATATTGTGTCTTGGTACAAGCTTTTTGTGAGCCTTCCAAGATATAAGCTAATAGAGGTATGGTATATACCAATAGGCATATACTAGTGTATGACAATCAAAAGGTGAATAGTCTATTTATAGGAAGGGGAAGCTTATGGGGACTAGGGTGCTCTTTATGATGTACCAGCTAGGAAGAGATGGCGTTACAAATGCTCTTAAAAATACCATACGTGGTTTAAGACGATGCAGAGGGATCACTATAGAGTTATGGGTAATGGTGAAGACGGATTATGTCTTGGAAAGAGATATACCAGCAAGAGTGATATACCAAACAGAGGGGGAGCTCTGGGGACAGATTGCCCAAGGCAACAGGCAGCTTTACATAGGAGAACAGTTTGATTATATGATAGCATATTCTTGCATGTTAGCCGCAGAATTACTAGCCAATACACCCACTACAGCCAAAAAGATTGCATGGTTACATACTGATATCAAACAATTAACAAGGCACTATTCTAAGCAACATATTAAGGCTGTTTATAGACGTATAGATGAAATTGTATGTGTCTCTCATGGTGTATTGGCATCTGCTAGAAATTATTTAGAGCCAGAAGACGAATACCACTTAAGAGTTATTTATAACCCCATTAATAAGCAGGTGATTAGTGCTAAATCTGTGGAGACATTAGAAAGCGTGTTAGAGGGAGTGGTAGTTCTTGCAGTCGGTAGGCTCAGCGAGGAAAAGGGGCTAGAAAGGCTTATCGCTATACATGCAAGGCTGTTACAAGAAGGGATACATCACCAATTAATCATTATAGGAGAGGGAGAGCTTAGGGCAGCGCTGGAGGCGTTCATTATCCAAAAAGGTGTGTGCGAGACGTGTCAGCTAGTAGGATATCAGACCAATCCCTACAAGTGGCTAAGGAGAGCAGAGCTTGTGGTGTCCACATCTTATGTAGAAGGATTACCTCTAAGTATGATGGAGGCGATGGTACTTTGTAAGCCTATAGTAGCAACAAAGGTAATAGGGAATGAAGAGTTGCTGATGGATGAACGGGGATTATTAGTAGAGTCTACAGAGGAGGCTATTTATAAGGGACTTAGGAGACTATTAGTGGAGCCTCAGAGTAGGCAGGCTTATGCTGAGCGGTTAGAAGCTATTAGTACTTTTCCTTTTGAGGAAGACGTGGTCATCGGGCAAATGATGGAATTGCTATCTGGTCGATAATTCTGTATAATAAATGATACTTTATACTAGATAGAAACAGAGGATACAAGGATGAAAGAAATTAGAGTGTTTAGTCAGCAAGATATTGAGCAGAACAAAATCTATGCCATTTTAGGGTATTTAGGCATTTTATTCTTAGTGCCACTCATTGTAGCGAAAGATTCTCCATATGCGAGATATCATACAAACCAAGGTGCTGTATTATTTATAGCTTCTATAGCATGTAATGTGTTAGCTATTATACCAATACTAGGTTGGATAGTGGCTATAGTAGGTAACTTTGTGATTGTTGTACTGAGAATTATGGGTGTTGTGAATGCCTTCAGAGGAGAAGCTAAACCACTTCCAATCGTTGGTGGCATAGAAATTATCAAAGCATAATCATGAGGCGAGTTCTTAGGAACTCGCCTTTTGTGCTTTTTAGGAGAGGGCGACTACCAAGCACTTCATTACGACATAGACCAATGGGTGAGATGCGGTCATAAGGTGGACAAGAAGGGAATATATATAAGGGAGGTTATGAGAGCGTGTGAGATGAGAAAGAGAGGTAAATGAAGTGGAGACAATAATGTTTATATTAAAATCGCTGATACTAGGGGTAGTAGAAGGGATTACTGAGTTTTTGCCGGTATCATCGACGGGGCATTTGGTTATTTTCCAAAACTTATTAGGATTTGAGAGTCCGACCCCACACTATGTGGAGATGTATACTTATGTCATTCAATTAGGAGCCATTCTAGCGGTGGTAGTGCTGTACTGGCCCAAGATTCAAGAAACACTTCTAAACTTCTTCCCACACCAAGTAGGGTATGAAAAGTCAGGGTTTAGATTTTGGCTCATGATTGTGATTGCTTGTATTCCTGGTGGTGTGATGGGGATTTTGCTAGATGACTTAGCAGAGCAGTATTTATTCTCACCGTTACCAGTAGCGATTACGTTGTTTCTTGGTGGGCTTTTGATGCTTTATGCCGAGAATAAGTTTAGGTCAAGAGCTGTAGGGGGCAAGCACCTTCATGTTACCACAAGACAGGCTATTGTAGTGGGACTATTCCAGTGTTTAGCCATTATTCCAGGGATGTCTCGGTCAGCATCTACTATTATTGGGGGATGGATTTCAGGACTTTCAACAGTGGCAGCTGCGGAGTTTTCGTTTTTCTTGGCTATTCCTGTCATGGTGGGGATGAGCCTTCTCAAAATCCTCAAAATCGGTGGATTTGGTATGCTTGGTGGGATAGAAGTGATGGCACTTGCAGTAGGATTTATCACATCATTTGTCGTAGCACTTGTGGTGATTAGGAAGTTTATTGAGTATCTCAAGAAAAAACCAATGCAGATTTTTGCCGCCTACAGGCTTGTTTTTGCCATAGCAGTATTAGGAGCAGGACTACTAGGATTATTCTAATAAAATCTTGGCATCTATAGGTTTTCTCATAGTATTACATCTATAGAAATTATATAATGGTGATAAGAAGTAAGGGGGGATCTTATGAAGCTTATTATTGCAATTCTATCAAAAGAAGATGAAAGTATAGTAGCTAAAGAACTTACCAAAGGCGGCTTTTTTAGCACCAGACTTGCGACTAAAGGTGGATTTTTGACCAAGGGGAACACGACTTTTCTTATAGGCACACAAGATGATAAAGTCGATAAGGTCATAGCTATTGTCAAAAAACATAGTAAAGAGCGTACAGAGGTTTGTCCATACCCTATAGGTGTAGGGGAAATGGGGGACTATAGTATCAGTAGTCTCAATCTTAATGAAGTCACCGTAGGTGGTGCAACTATTTTTGTGACAGATGTAGAGAGGTTTGAAAAAGTATAAAAGGCAAAAAGCGTATTGCAAAGTGATTTTTGCAATACGCTTTTTAATGCCCCAACTTGTCAAGCAAAGGAAGCGCCATTTGGATACTCTGGTGAAGCTTGGCGAGGTCTTCGGGCGATAGGTGCTCAATACGTGTAGCGAGTCGTTGCTTGATGAGCTGCTTGTGTGTTTCAAAAAGCTCATGGGTCTTAGGTGTAGCCTCAATTAATATAGTGCGTCTATCTTTAGGGTTTTCTGTTCTAATGACCAACCCTTCGTCAATAAGTTTATCAATAATAGGTGTCATGTTGGATTTGGAAATACATAGATGATGTGCCAAATCAGACATGGTAGTAGGGGCATTGTGCACGAGGTAGAAAATAACCTTCACATGGGAGGGGGGTAAAGGCATTGTTTTGAGAAATTCTCCTTGTTTAAAAATCGTGCTGTTTAATTTCACAACTAACCCAAATAAATCCTCAGAAATTTTAGGTAAATTGGTATGACTCATGATATAATCTCCTCCGTCAATTGCTAATTTAAACCTAGTATACCCCAAATAGCTTGTTTATACAAATAAAAGTTATTGACTTATAATAGTTATGAAAATATAATTAATATAAAATCCTGTAAAAATCCTACAAGAAAATCATAATACAGAGGGGGAAAGACGACATGCTCAAAATGATTAAGTATTTAAAACGCTCGGCACTATCTATTTTAGCGATTGTATTATTACTAACAGTGCAAGCGATTTGTGATTTATCGTTACCAGATTATACATCCAATATTGTTAATGTGGGTATTCAACAAGGTGGGGTAGAAGATGCCGTACCAAGAGCCATTAGAAAGAGTGAACTTGATAAGCTATTTATCTTTATGGATGAGGCAGATCAAGAATTGATTAGAAGTCAGTATACATTGGCGCATAGTAATGAAAAGAAACATTATCCTATTATAGGAGAAGAAGAGGTCTATAGACTTAATACCAAGGATAAAGAGATAATTAGTGAGCTTAATAGTGTGTTCAGTAAATCTATGCTCATCTTATCAGGACTAGAGCAGTCAAAGGATTTGCCAAATGGGATGAAGATAGATAGTCATACAGATCTGATCCAGATGATGAGTAAGATGCCTAAAGAGCAGTTAGAGGCTATGAAGGCTCAGATAGATGAAAAGTTTGCAGCTATGCCAGAGAGTATGATGACTCAGGCTGCTACAGCATATGTTAAAGCAGAATATGAAGCTATTGGCATGGATACAGAGCGTATGCAAACACTGTATATCCTGTCAGCAGGTGGGATGATGCTCCTTATTGCACTTATTAGTATGGCAGCAACAGTAACAGTAGGATTCTTAGGTGCAAAAGTAGCAGCAGGGTTAGGTCGTGATTTGAGAGGTCGCGTGTTTAATAAAGTCGTATCTTTTTCAAATACAGAGCTTGATCAGTTCTCTACAGCATCACTGATTACAAGAAGTACCAATGACATTCAGCAGATACAGATGCTTATGGTTATGTTATTAAGAGTTGTATTCTATGCACCAATTCTAGGCTTAGGTGGTTTTATTAAAGTACTAGGAACAGATACATCTATGGCGTGGATTATTGGGGTTGCGGTATTAGCGATTTTATCATTAGTCTTAGTGCTATTTGCTATAGCTATTCCAAAATTCAAAGTTGTACAGAAGCTAGTAGATAAGGTTAACCTTGTTATGAGAGAGATTCTGACAGGGATGCTTGTTATTAGAGCATTTAGTACTCAAAAACACGAAGAAGAACGTTTTGATACAGCTAATAAGAACTTAACCAAGACAACATTATTTGTCAACCGTGTCATGGCAACGATGATGCCTCTTATGATGCTCATTATGAATGGCATTACCATACTCATTGTGTGGAACGGTGCACATAGTGTGGATGCGGGGACAATGCAGGTTGGTGATATGATGGCATTTATCCAGTATACAATGCAGATTATTATGAGTTTCCTTATGATTTCTATGGTATCTATAATGCTTCCTAGAGCGTCTGTATCTGCACTCCGTATCGAAGAAGTACTTCAGACAGACTGTGTCATTAAAGAACCATCTAAGGTGAAGTCTTTTGATAAGCAGCAAACAGGTGTGATTGAGTTCAAGAATGTAGCCTTTAGGTACCCTCATGCAGAAGAGGACGTACTAAGCGGGATTACATTTACAGCAAGACCAGGTCAGACGACGGCCTTTATTGGAAGTACAGGAAGTGGTAAATCAACACTGATTAATCTGATTCCTAGATTTTATGATGTGACCTCAGGTGAGATCTTGGTAGATGGTGTGAACATCAAAGAGGTAAGTCAACATGACCTGAGAGATAAGATTGGTTATGTTCCACAGAAGGGGATGCTGTTTTCAGGAACTATTGATAGTAACTTAAGATATGGTAAACAAGAGGCATCTGAATCAGACATCAAAAAAGCAGCAGAGATTGCACAGGCATTAGAGTTTATTGAAGGTAAGCCGGAGGCTTTTGAATCAGAGATTGCACAAGGTGGTACCAATGTATCAGGGGGACAAAAACAACGTCTTTCTATTGCTCGTGCCATTGCCAAAGATCCAGAAATCTATATATTTGATGATAGTTTCTCAGCCCTAGACTTCAAGACTGATGTGGCACTTAGAAAAGCACTTAAGCAAGAAACTACAGACAGTACTGTGCTTATTGTTGCCCAGCGTATCAGTACCATCCTTCATGCAGAGCAAATTATTGTATTAGAAGAAGGTAGAGTTGTAGGTATTGGCACACATGAAGAGCTTCTAAGGAGCTGTGAAGTTTATGAGCAAATCGCTTTATCACAACTTTCAAAGGAGGAGCTAACTCATGAGTAATCAAAAACCAAAAAGACGAATGGGCCCAATGGGCGGTGGCGGTCCGATGGGTGGTGCCATGGGCGGCGGTGAAAAAGCCAAAGACTTCAAGGGAACTATGAAGAACTTAATGAATTACTTGAAGCCTCATCGCATTGCAATTATAGTCGTTATCCTATTTGCAGTAGGAAGTGCGGCATTTGCAATTGTAGGACCTAAACTATTAGGAAAGGCAACAACTAAGATTTTTGAAGGCCTTGTGAGTAAAGTAGGTGGCGGTACGGGCGGTATAGACTTTACCTACATTGGTAACATGCTACTCTTCTTGCTAGGCTTATACGTTATTAGTGCAGTATTTGCTTTTATTCAAGGATTTGTGATGTCAGGGATTTCTCAAAAAGTATCTTATAATCTCAGAAAGCAAATCTCAGCTAAGATTAATCGTATGCCACTTAAGTACTTTGATACCAAAACACATGGTGAAGTACTTTCTAGGGTAACAAATGATGTTGATAGTATTAGTCAAAACCTTAATCAAAGTATGACACAAGTCATTACATCGATTACAACACTGGTTGGGGTACTCATTATGATGTTCTCTATCAGCTGGGTTATGACACTTGTGGCACTCCTGATTTTACCGCTATCTATGTTCTTTATTAGCGGGATTGTTAAGAAGTCTCAAAAATACTTTAAGGAGCAACAAGAGTATCTTGGGCATGTGAATGGTCAGGTAGAAGAAATCTACGGTGGTCACAATATCGTCAAAGCATTTAATGGTGAAGAAGATGCTATCGCAGAGTTTAATAAACTTAATAACACACTTTATAACTCAGCATGGAAATCACAGTTTTTATCAGGTATGATGATGCCTATTATGACATTTATCGGGAATATTGGTTATGTGATGGTATCTATACTTGGGGGCTACTTAGCCATTAGAAAAACTATTGAGGTAGGGGATATTTTATCCTTTATCCAATACATGAGATCCTTCAACCAACCGATTGCACAAGCAGCGCAAGTTGCAAACCTCATGCAATCTACAGCGGCAGCAGCAGAGCGTGTCTTTGAATTCCTTAATGAAGAAGAGGAAGTACAGTTAGCTGAGAACCCAGTAAGTACAGAATCTATTGAAGGATATGTAGACTTTGAAAACGTACACTTTGGATACAATCCAGAGAAAATCATTGTAAACGACTTTACAGCTCATGTGAAGCCAGGGCAAAAAGTTGCTATTGTAGGGCCGACAGGAGCAGGTAAGACAACAATGATTAAGCTCCTTATGCGCTTCTATGATGTGAACTCAGGTGCTATCCGTATCGATGGTCACGATATCAAAGACTTCAATAGAAGTGAGCTAAGAAGTGCCTTTGGTATGGTACTTCAAGATACTTGGTTATTCAACGGAAGTATCATGGAAAATATCCGCTATGGCAAGCTAGATGCCACAGACGAAGACATCAAAAAAGCGGCCAAAGCAGCACGTGTGCACCACTTCGTGAAGACACTCCCAGATGGGTACAATATGATACTCAACGAGGAAGCAAGCAACGTCTCACAAGGACAAAAACAGCTCCTCACTATTGCTAGAGCTATTCTCGCAGATCCAAAAGTACTCATTCTAGACGAAGCCACAAGCTCAGTTGATACACGAACAGAAGTACTCATCCAACAAGCTATGGAAAACCTCATGAAAGGGCGCACAAGTTTTATCATTGCCCACAGGTTATCCACAATTCGTAACGCAGATTTGATTTTGGTTATGAAAGATGGGGATATTATTGAGCAAGGCAATCATAAGGACCTCCTTGCAGCAGATGGATTCTACGCATCACTCTATAATAGCCAATTTGAAAATACAGAAGAAGCTTAAGCTTCACTACCAACAAAAGCCGTTCCTAAGTAGAGTTACTTAGGAACGGCTTTTGTTGGTAAACTGTTATTTGGTATAAGAAAAATACAAATAACTATGGTATACTTTTTTTATCTTGTAGGACAAAGTGATGAGCAAGCATTTTACTGATGGGAGAACCGATACGTGTACGAAGGGCACTTTTGTTTTTTGTAGATACAATAGCAACAGTGGTCAGAGAGGGAGTGGGTTAATGATGAATAGAAGGATTTTTTTGTGGAGTTATATAGCCTTTTTAGTACTTTTTGTGGGAGGGGTATCTAGGTGGTATTTAAGTGGGGTGCGGAATATCTATGAACAATCCGTAATACAGGAAACCGAGCAAACAGGCTTGCATTTTCAGATGGGCCCAGAAGTAATAGGGGACCAAAGTGCACTTTTTGTTGCGAAGTTATCAAAAATAAATGCAACCCCATTTGAAGAGGGGAAAGATGTTTATGAATTTGAATATAGCAAGGAAGGAACAGGTTCAGCAAGTGCAAGTTGGTGGGAAGGATTATCAGAAGATAGAAAAGTTCGATATATGGTATTAAAAATGAACTACCAAGACATTCATGAGATTGAATCTGTTACAGTTGGCGTGGTAAGAGAAGGAGATAGGAATTGCTTTAAAATAACCACACCTTTAATAAAAAATTATAAAAATAAATCTATAAAAGTTAATAGACAGATTAAAGTAGGAGAAAGTGACATCAGCATCCAAGAAATTATCATAGAGCCACTAGGTATGATTATCAAAGGTGTTCAAGAAGAAGATGGGAGAAAGCTTGCCTTAGTAGACGAGGGTGTTGTAGCTATACAAATGAAAGATGGGGAACAGATAGGTTTACACGCATACGATGTTGAGGGTATCTTTGAAAAGGCGTTCGAGTATCGTTTTGGACATAATGAAATAGAAGAAATAGACGGGATTTTTGTCCCAAGAGTTATTGATTCTGAGGAAATTGAAGCGGTGGTTGTAGGAGATATAATTATTAAAATGGAAGAGGTGTGGTGAGTGATGTCAGTTATTCAAGCGAGAGTATACATTTAAAGGATACCTACTATACAGCATAAGCAAGTAAAAGAAATTACAAAGAAAGATTAATGTTAAAAAATAGAAAATTATGATAATATTATCTTAGGTTTCAAATTAAGGGGGGATAGTATGTTGAAAATCAGCCGATTTTCTAAGAGTTATAAGGGTGGTCAAAAAGCTGTAGATAATCTGAATATAGAAGTGGAGGCGGGTGATATCTATGGTTTTATCGGTCATAATGGGGCAGGTAAAACCACGACGCTTAAAGCTTGTACTGGGATACTTGATTTTGAAGAAGGTGAGATAGAAGTAGATGGCATATCTATTAAGTCAGATCCTATAAGCTGCAAAAAGGTCATAGCTTTTATACCAGATAATCCAGACCTGTATGGGTATCTGACAGGTATTCAGTATCTAGGGTTTATATGTGATATCTATGAGGTGAGTAGGGAAGATAGGCAAGCACGAATTGAGAAATATGCTGGGGAGTTTGAGATATTAGAGCGATTGGGTGATCTCATTAGTGCTTATTCACATGGGATGAGGCAGAAGCTTGCCATTGTAGGTGCGCTTGTTCATGAACCCAAATTATTGATATTAGATGAGCCTTTTGTAGGATTAGACCCAAAGGCAGCACATACACTCAAACAGCTGATGCATGAACACTGTGAGAGGGGGCATGCCATATTTTTCTCAACACACGTATTAGATGTGGCAGAGAAAATCTGTAATAAGATTGCTATTATCAAAGGTGGCAAGCTCGTCACTTCTGGAACGACAGAGGAAGTCAAAGGGACAGAGAGTCTCGAAAATGTATTTTTGGAGTTGGTAGCCCATGAATAAGATAGGATTACTTCTAAAGATTCACTTTATGGGGAGATTTGGGATTAATAAAGTACTGCATAGCAATAACAAAAAAGAACAAAAGAAATATGCCAGTATTTTACTTCTGAGTATACTCGGCATTATGATGGGGTTAGCTTATTGGACAGTTTATTGCTATATCATTGATGAGAATATGAGGACAATGGGGATAAACAGTGGATTACTTGCGGTGGTTTTTGCAGTAGTGGGGATTATTTGCCTTACAACAACAGTTTATAAGGGGACAGGGATATTATTTAACTCCGAAGATTTCAGTATCGTGATGCCACTTCCTATTAAAATGAGTGAAATGGTCACAGCCAAACTTACTACACTTTACTTATCCAATCTCATCTTTGTGTTAGGATTGATGTTACCAGCCATGGGAATCTATGTATGGCGAGAGCAACCAGGGATACTCTTCTATATCTATGGGATGATTACATTGCTCGTAGCACCTATTATACCGATGATTATAGCCACAGCTATTGGGATGCTTATTAGCATTGTTTCAGCAAGGTTCAAACGTCACAACCTCATCTCCATTGTATTGATGATAGCAGTATTTATAGGGATTATGCTCTTTATTTTTAGAATAGGGAACATGGGGGAGTCAGACCTTACTCAGATGGTCAAGATGGGGGCAGAAGTCATGGGCAAAATTTACCCTATGACACCACTATTTATAAGGGCTGTATGTGAGTATAGCTTATTAGATTTGTTAGGATTAGTACTGATTTCACTAGGATGTTTTGGTGTGTTTGTAGGCGTAATTGGTGCCAACTTCCAACGTATTCATACCCTCATGAATACGTCTAGGACAACACACAACTACCGTCTGACCAAACTACAGACAACAAGTCCTATTAAGGCACTCTATAAAAGAGAAATCAGAAGATATATTGCATCACCTAATTATGTGATGAATACAGGTGTGGGAATGCTCATGCTTCTCATTATGGTAGGGGTATTGGTTTTCCAAAAGGCAAATGTAGAACAGCTTATGATGCAGATACCAGAAGTAGCTAGGGTGGTTCCAATCTTAGTTTGTTTAATGATAGCAATTGCCGTGGTCATGACAGATACAACAGCCATCTCTATTTCCCTAGAGGGCAAGTACTTTGAGATGCTTAAGGGGTATCCTGTTTCTATTATGCAGATTTTTGTATCAAAAATGATGGTAAACTGGACCGTAACAGTTCCTGTAATAGCAGTAGTAATCCCCATAATGGGCATAGTCTGTCACATGAGCTGGCTCCAAATTGTGATGAGCTATCTATTTGTAGGTGCCTATGCTGTCTTAGGCCCCCTGTTTGGAATCATCATCAATCTCATATTGCCAAAGTTAGAATGGGACAATGAAATCACAGTCATCAAACAAAGTATGGCATCACTATTAGGTGTGCTCGGAGCGATACCACTAGTGCTGCTTTCAGGCGTAGGCATCTTACTCGTAGATGTCATGGATCCAAGTATGATTCTCTTGCTACTAGCAGCCATAGTAGGGGTGTTAGATATCGTGCTGTACCGACTATTAAAAACTTGGGGTGTACGCAAATTCTATGAATTATAGACGGTTTCCTAAACCGTGCGTCGTAGGTTCGAATCCTATCAGGTGCAATGAAATGAGACTCGTAAGTTGTTGACAATCAATGACTTATGAGTTTTTGTTATATGTAAGAAAATAATGAGCATTTTCAAGTAGTGCTAAGTAGTTTCAATTAGCCGTCGTCGTTACGACGTCGTGAGGTCGACGTGAACGTCGGTCTGAGAAAAATATAAGATAGGTGGTAGAGCGATGTTATTGATAAGTATTTTGGGAGTGATACTAGCAATAAGTATTATAATACATACAAATTATATCAAGATAGAGAGACACGTAGTTTTAAACAAAGGGATTAAGTGTAAGATTGCGCATATATCGGATATACATGGAAAACTTCAATATTTAAATGGAACATTAAGTGAAATACTAAATAAGCAGAAGATAGATTTTCTAATTGTGACAGGAGATTTAGCTGAGAATGTCAAAGACAGACAGAAAGTATTAGAAGAATTAAAACGTATAAAGGTAGCTGAAAAAATATATCTAGTCTTAGGAAATTATGAGAGAGAACAAAGGGTGGGGATAAAGAAAAGGGCATTAGATATTACTAGTGAAGAATATCATCAGTTAGGTACAGATAAATTAAAAGTACTTATCAATGAATATGACATCTATACAGACGTAAGTAGTGGGAAGAAGATACTATTTTATGGATTTGATAATTCAATATATGGAAATGAGAGATACTCAGAGGAAGTAAAGGGGATGAGCGCTGATATAAAAATAGTGTTTGCGCACTCGCCTAATATTATAAAGTATATTGAAAGACAAGAAGTATCTTATGATATGCTTTTAGTTGGGCATACACATGGTAATCAAATGAACATACCTATTTTAAATAAGTTAAATAGAAGTTATGCTAAGTTTCATGTAGGTTATAAAGTATTTGATGACAAGATATTTAATATTTCAAGAGGATTGGGAACATCTAAGATACCTATCAGAATCAATGCAAGGCCACAAATAACTATTTTTGATATTGAATAATTAACATGCTATAGGGAGATAGTGTATAATAAAATTAAAAGAGTACAGGAGGGGTTCTATGACAGCTATTCAAAAATTATTACATGAACTTGTAGAAGAATTGCCTGATAAAGAAGCTGCTGAGGTAGTTGACTTCATAGAATACTTAAAACTTAAAAAAGAGAAAGAACTCTACAGAGAATTACAGCAAGGCAGTGAAAGTAGTCTAGACTTCTGGGATAATGATATAGATGATATGGTATGGAGCGATATAAGATAGGAAAGGAATTAAGTAGATAATTATGATGAAAGAGGTGGTAGCGTGAGCCCGTTAGCTAAAGAAGTTATAGAAAAATTATCACATGAAGAAGATGTTGAATTACTAGCTGAGGTATTAGACTTTTATGAATATGTAAAGCAGAAAAAGGTTAAAAAGATGTGGGAAAAGATAGAAGAAGTAGAACCTACTGATGAGGAAGTAGAAATATGTAATCAATATCAAAGTAAAGAGCAAGAATTGATGGATTTTAACTCACTGGTACAGGAGTTAGGATTGGATGAGTAGAAAATATAAGGTAGTTGTCACTAAACAAGTAGAAAAATTTATTAGAAAACAAGATAAACCTACACAAGTAAGGATTATCAAAGCGGTAAATGAGTTGCCAGAAGGAGATGTAAAAAGGCTAAAGGGATATGAGGGCTTTTTTAGGCTTAGGGTAGGAGATATCAGAGTAATCTTTGAAAAACAAGATGGAGAATATAAGATTATTCTTATAGATATAGGGAATAGGGGACAAATTTATAATAAGTACTAATAGTTTTAATTAATTTGTATTACTACGACGTCAAATGGTCGTCAAAAAGCAAGAAATGAACTATAGTCAATACTTTGGACACGATTTGTAATGTTTTTTTTACTGAGACCAGTATTTATGCGTACTGATCCCAGTATTCAGATTCCAACTCATTTGGTGTTTTGTATCCAATCGCACCATGTGGGAGTCGGTTGTTATATAGATTTTCAATGTACTCAAAAAGATCCA
>JBOFEH010000229.1:0-11074 GCA_051647765.1 Cellulosilyticaceae bacterium
AGAAATTGGGCTCAATCTTTAGGGGGATGGGAGCCTTTTTCTTTTGTCTTAAATGTTAATTTAAGACCTGTGATACCTATTTCAAATTTAACTTCGTGTGGATACACGTTGTTTATGAAGCAGATAATAACAAATAATAACAAATAATAGAAAGCCTATTATTGCGATAGTTATCATTAGTATTATATCCAATACCACCCCCTTTGTGCCATGATGAATAAATCACCAATAGCCCAAGGAGGATAGAACGAAACTTAGGTTCTTTGAACCTCTAGTTGAGTTAATGCTGTGCAGAAAACGTTCAAAACCTCCGCAGCCATCGTGCGTCCATCAAAGCTGGACTATTCTAACTGGTGAAAGTCCAGTTTAGGTAATTGCCAAGAAGCCTAGTAGCTAGATACCATGCGTAACAGTAATGTTGGGTATGAAGCGTATCGAATCATCACATAGTGATTGCAATAATGCAGGTCGTAACATTAAGTGAATCTTGCCGTCTCGTTAGCGGAACTTTCTTAGTGATAAGAAAGGAGTAAAGGGTGTCGATTCAAGGGTGGCAGAGAGAAGACCATGGAAAGTGTGTAGAACTTGGGAAAGCAGCACTAGTAACCCTTCGGGATAGAGAGAGCGACATGTATTAAAAGAATAGTTCGGAACTGGAGAGGTCCTACTAGGTACTAGAAATAGTAAAGAGAGAACTTATAAGCTCAGAAAGTGAAATAGCAATCTACCTAGAGGAAGTCGGAGGAGCCCATAGTACCAACGATGCTATAGACAACAAAACTATAGCTAGGAAAGGGGCTCTACTTTATTCATATTTCTAGAGGAGGTAAGAATCAGTGAATGCGAAAGCTAACTACACCAACGATAAAGTTCGAAAACTTCAAAGGAAATTATATCTAAGTGCCAAAGCAAACAATAAAAGAAAATATCATGCACTTTATGATAAAGTATATAGAAGAGATATACTTATAGAGGAATGGAAAAGAGTCAAGGCTAACAAGGGCTCTGGAGGCATTGATAATATAAGTATAGAATTAGTTCAGATATATGGAGTAGATAAACTTATTGATAAAATATATGATGAATTAATGGGAAATAAATATTATCCAAAGCCTGTTAAAAGAGTGCACATTCCCAAGAAAGACGGAAGTAAAAGAGCACTAGGCATACCGACTATCAAAGATAGAATAATACAAATGGCAACTAAAATAGTAATAGAACCTATATTTGAAGCTGATTTTAAAGAAACATCATATGGTTTTAGGCCTAAAAGAAACCAACATCAAGCATTAAGCAAGATTAAAACCGAGTGTGATGCTAAAGGCTATTGGGTGCTAGATGCAGATATCAAATCTTACTTTGATACAATAAATCACGAAAAGCTTATTCAGCTTATACAAATAAGGATAAGTGACAAGAGGATAATAAAACTGATAAAGAAGTGGCTTAATGTAGGATGTGTAGATAACCATGTTTATAAGAACACATCTATAGGAGCACCGCAAGGTGGGGTTATAAGCCCTTTATTATCAAATATCTACCTTAACTATTTTGATACCAAATGGAAACGACATTACAGCCATCTAGGGAAATTAATTAGATTTGCCGATGACTTTGTAATTATCGGTAAATCAAGATGGGCAATAGAAAAAGCACACTTAGTGGTTAAGAATATTATGGAAAGATTAGAGATAGATTTGCACCCAGAGAAAACAAAAATAGTAGGGTTAGAAGAATCCAAACAATCTTTTGTGTTTTTAGGTTTTGAACATAGAAGAGAAACTTTCAAGACATTAACTAACAGAATAATCACTATGACTAGACAACATCCAAGTAGTAAAGCGATGTTTAGTATGAGAGAAAAGATAAGAGAGGTTCTTGATAACAGGCAAAATCTACAACTTAGTCTAGACGAAGTCGTAAAGATTCTAAACAGAAAACTGCAAGGATTTAAAAACTATTATAGGTTAAGATATCTGATATATAAATAAGGTAATCAATTTAACTAGGGAAGAGGTTTTAGGATATATTCGTCATACTTATCAGGAATAGGATAAGATGCCACATGATTGAAGGACCTAAAATGGGCACCATTAATACCAATGTCAAAAGTAAGAAGGTCCCTGCCGATGGTATTGTGAGGGCCAAAGTAGGGCTCTACACTGACAACTAGAGTATAAGCATAGCCACTTGTATGGGGTGTTTTCTCTAATTGCTCAATATCTGTAACATACTGAGCAGTGGTGGGGACTTTGGAGAAATAGTTGCTATAGTACAAATTAACCTGCTGTTCTATTTGGGGGAGTAAGGTAAGAAGTAGTGCTTTACAGCAGGTTGGAGGGGCGGTATTGTACCAATCAATCTTGGTGGGGATGGCAAGAAGTGACGAAGATACTAGTAGAGATAAAAATAATGGGTAGAAGATTCTTTTCATGATGAATACAGCCTTTCTAAGTTATTTGAGTATAGGATAACCTAGAGGGGCTGTATTTAATCTATACTGTTTGGGCCTTTCGGTGTATGTTATAATAAACATAAAAAGGTGATTTTATGACACAAGAGAAAAGGTTTGCGGTATTAATTGATGCGGATAATATATCGTCAAAGTATATACAGTATATATTAGATGAAGTCTCTAATCATGGTACGATTACATATAAGCGTATCTATGGTGATTGGACGAGAGAGGGTACAAGCAGTTGGAAAAAGGTTTTGCTAGAACATTCGATTTTACCAGTTCAGCAGTATAGTTATACGATGGGTAAAAATGCGACGGATTCGGCCATGATTATTGATGCGATGGATATACTGTATTCTAATAAGGTAGAGGGATTTTGCATTGTTTCTAGTGATAGTGATTTTACGAGGCTTGCTAGTAGGCTGAGGGAGTCTGGGATGCAAGTCATAGGCATGGGTGAAGAGAAGACTCCGAAGGCGTTTTGCGTGGCCTGTAATGTGTTTAAGTATATTGATATTTTATCGGAAGAAGAGTGCCCAGAAGACGTATCAAAAGAGATGAGTAAGGTGACACAGGGAATAATCCCAGAAGGAACTAAGGGCACTGCGAAGGTGGCAACAGTTAAGAGTATGACATCTATGAAAGTCATCAAAAAGGCTATTTTGCAGATGATTAGTGCAAGTGGTGATGATGAAAAAGGTGTTGGCATGGGAGAAATCGGGAGCAGGCTTGTAAGACGTTATCCTGATTTTGATGTGAGGAACTATGGCTATAGTAAGCTTTCTAAGCTCCTTGAAGGGTTTAATGAGATAGAAATTATGAAAGAGGGGTCTAAAGTTAGACTCAAAAATACGGGATTAGATATTGATGATATAGAAAACACTGTGCTGAAGATTATTAAGGATACACCGACTAAGCAGCTTAATATGGGGGCACTTAGCCAACAACTTTTAGAAGTAGACCCTAAGTTTAATGTGAGAAACTATGGGTATACAAAGTTTTCTAAGCTGGTAGAGGATTTTACGTCAGTGATTGTGACAAGTAAGGGTCGTAATAGACAAATCAAGACTGTTATATTGAAAAGATAACAAAATAGGAGGAGCATAACCTGTGAGCTAGGTTATGCTCCTCCTATTTTATTGTAAAACATTTAGTGTGTTGTTTTAGAACCTTTTACTTTCCAGAATACTACTGCACATACAAGGAATGCGGCAGATAAGAGTGCGTGTAATCCGAAGAGTGGGTTGCTGATGCTACCAAAGAGAATCATAAGAGACCCGAGTATTGCAAGTGTTGGGTTGATGTATCCTCTCCAGAAGTTTGTAATTTCACCTTTACGTGCAAGCTTGTAAACTTGGATGTAAAGAACAATGTAAAGTACATAATTGATTGTAATAGAAATCTCTGAGATATCTGAGTTAGGAAGAAGTCCTTTGGCTTGTGTCATATAGTGAACAACTGTCCAAATCGTACAAAGGACAAAGCCTACAAGAGCAGATACAACAGGGATACCGAGTTTTTCATTGATTTTAGAAACGGCAGCTGAATTTGGGAACATTCCTCTTAAAGAGAGTGAGTATGGTAAACGGATAATACCCATAATGAGACCGTTTACAGTTCCCATAACTGAGATAATAACAAATACTAAGATAGCTTTTGCTCCCCAAGGGCCAAGTAGAGTACCAGCCGCTTCATAAACGTGAGCATCATTAAGTGCCATAACGTTTTCAGGACCTACATAAATACTGATTCCTACGAAGTATAGAATATATACGACAAGGATGAATAGTGGTGCGAAGATTAATGCCAAAGGTAAGTTTTTCTTTGGATTTTTGATTTCATGGCCAATAGATGTGGCAACAATCCAACCATCAAAGGCAAAAGCAATTGGTGCGATAGCAGCAATCCAAGTTGTTGATTCCATTTGCGTAATATCTGTCATGTCGATGCTTGCAGGATCACCAAACATAAGACCTGCAACAGCCATAATAAATAAAGGAATCAGTTTAATAACAGTTGAGGCATTTTGGAAATAGCCTCCTAGCTTGGCAGATAAGATATTTGTTACGAAAAGGACACAGATTACAGCAAACCCAATAATGGATTGTGTAAGGAGTGTGCCTTCAATATTAAATAAAATACAAGTATAAATTCCTGTAACCCATGCTACAACGGCAATAAGTGTTGGGTAGTAAAGGAAGGTATGGAACCAACCTAGTGCGCATGCTGTAGAAGAGTTGGCAAACTCCTCCGCATATGTAATAATTCCCCCAGCTTTTGATGTACGTGATGCAAGCTCTGCAACACTTAAACTTCCAAATATAATACTAATAGCAGCAAGACAGAAAACAAGAACCCCTAGTGTAATACTTCCACCTGTTGCTACAAGGATATTGTCACTTTTGAAGAAAATACCAGAACCAATAACAATTCCAACAATCATGGCTATGGCTGTAAAAATCCCATATTCATTCTTTTTCATATTATTAACACCTCTTTCTATAATGTAAAGTTGTATCTAGCCAACACAGTATGATTTTTGGATTATATCATAAAGCATACAGAGACAAAAGAATTATTTTGATATTCAAATAAAAAACATATTAGATAGTGTAAAAAAAAGTATTCAATTATGTAAAACTATAGTATAATAAATGGTATATAAAGTAAAATAAACACAAAAAAACAGGTGTGTTTTGCAAAGTAATTGTAAAAAAACACAACTTATATTGAAAACGCACTCAAAAACGTAAACAAAATGGCAAAAAAAGACAAGTTTAATTTACATAGTGTAAAACCACTCGGGGACATAAGTTGGAAAAAGGGAAAATGGGGAGGATACTATGAAGGCAGTTAGTATAAGTGATATTGCAAGTTACTTGAATTTATCAAGGAATACAGTCTCAAAAGTGATTAATCATAGAGGGTTTGTGGCAGAAGATACCAAAAGACGTATTATAAAGGCCGCTATTACTCTTGGTTATAAAAAGTTGGATGACCAGTTAGTGGAAGATTATGGCCATGAAGATGTTTGTGAGCAAGGGGAAAATACGGTGGACAGGACAGAGGTAGCCAAAAACATTATTGTGATTGCAACTGCACCAGATGTATCGATTTATTGGGGACAAATTATAAAAGGTATTACGCAGCAGCTAGGGCAAGACCATTACAATTGTTTTTATCATTTTTTAACCTTAGAGCAAGAGCGAGAGTTTCAAATACCTCAGACAATCATTAATGGGGATATAGAGGGACTTATTGTCATGAATGTTTATCACAAAGATACCATTCACCTCATTTCATCACTAGGTATACCTACAGTATACTTTGATATGCCTATCACTTATAACTATGCAGATGTCAAAGGTGATGTCATTGTCTGTGAGAGCCGCAGTAGTATTTATCAAATGACAGAAACAATGATTAGGCAAGGGAAGCATCGTTTTGGATTTGTAGGAGATATTACTTATTGTAAAAGCATTTATGAGAGATGGAGAGGGTATGTAAAGGCATTAGAAGCCTATGCATTACCTATTGATATGGGGCAGTGTCTTACCCATTCACCAGGTCATTATTATGGTGAAAATGAAGTAGAAGACGCATTAGACAAGGTATTAGCATCAGGAAGATGCCCAGAGGCATGGGTGTGTGCCAATGATGTGATTGCTATACGTGTGATGAGATATTTGGCAAGTAAAGGATACCAAACACCTAGAGATTATATGATTTCAGGATTTGATGACTTGCTTGAGAGTGCCTTTAGTGAAAAAATCTTAACATCAGTTCATGTGAGTGGAGAAGAAATCGGCATGCGTCTTGCAGAGCAAATCATATGGCGATTAAATCATATGGAAAGACATTTTGAAACGATTAAAATATACGGAGATATTAAATACCGTGCATCCACAAGACGAAAGGAAATAGAGAAGCAATGAAAAAGAACATCTTAGTTATTCTAGCAGATCAACATAGGCAAGATTGTTTGGGAGCTTATGGCAACCAAGAAGTTAGAACACCCGTATTAGATGGACTAGCAAGTGAAGGACATCTCTACACCAATCATTACACCACATATCCAGTATGTACGCCGGCAAGATATTCTATGCTGACAGGGCTTTATACCCACCAACATTTGGGGTGGAGTAATCACTGCACATTGTCTGAGACCTTAGACACTTTCCCAAAGGCATTAAGAAGAGCAGGATACAGAACGACTGCAGTAGGTAAGATGCACTTTGCACCGACTTATTTGGATGTAGGATTTGATCGTATGATTCTATCGGAGCAAGATGGTGATGGGCGATTTGAAGATGATTACCATACATATCTCAAAGAGAGAGGGCTAGTTGATGCCAATGACCTCATAGACCAAAGGAGTGAGTATCGTGCGAAAGCTGACGATACTTATTGGGATACATATGGCGCTATGACATCTAATTTGCCAGAGGAGCATCACTCCACAACATGGATTACAGAACGTGCTTTAGATGAGATTGAGCAGTGGCAAGAAGAGGGGAACCTCCTTATGGTAGGCTATATCAAGCCTCACCATCCATTTGATCCTCCAGCACCTTACGATACGATGTATGACCCAGAGCAGATTAGTCTCTTGCCAGGTTATACAGAGGAAGTATCGGAGGTAGACTATTACCATAGTAGTGGGTATTTTAATCATAAGGGACTCACACCAGAGAGACTCAAAAATATTACCGCTAAATATTATGGGCTCATCACACAAATTGATGATAATATTGGGCGTATCATAGAGAAACTTAAAGAGAAGGGACTCTATGAGGATACAACAATTGTCTATACAAGTGACCATGGAGACTATCTAGGCTATCATCATATGTTACTTAAAGCGAATTATATGTATGACCCACTAGCAAAAATTCCTCTTATTATTAAATATGCAAGAGGAGAAGAAGGCGGGGTGGTTAATCATAATATGAGTAGTAATATCGATGTGGCACGTACGATTCTAGAGAGTAGTATGGCAGGAATGCAGCATCAGATTAGGGGACTTAATCTACAAGATCAGACTCAAGATAGAGGTAAAGTCATTTGTGAAGGGTTAAGAGTAGACCATCATTCACCAGGACAAGAGATTTATTATGAATACATGGTACGTAGCCATAAATTCAAGCTTATTACTCATAAAAATTTGAATACATACCGTGCATTTGATTTGGAAAAAGACCCATTTGAGCTTTGTGATGTGGCGGGGGATGAGGCGTATCAAGAGGTTATCAAGGAGCATATGGACTTCTTGATGCAAACACTCGTATTTGATGCACAAACACCGATTTACCTGAACTACAATGAACCTGTTATTAGTCCAGATAAAAAAGTAAATCAAGAAAATGTAGCAGAAATGAGAAACTATTTTTGGGACCAAACTATAGGAGAATAAGGCAGTGAAAAAAAAGAACGTTGTTTTTATATTAACCGACGATCAGAGATTTGACACAATAAGAGCTTTAGGAAACCAAGAAATACATACCCCAAATCTTGATAGATTAGTGGAGAGGGGGACAAGCTTTACACAGGCACATATTCCGTCAGGAACAAGTGGGGCGATTTGTATGCCAAGTCGGGCAATGATTCATAGTGGAAGAACGTTGTTCCATCTTGAAGGAGAGGGGCAGCGTATTCCAAGTGAACATATTACATTAGGTGAGTGTCTTAGGGCAGAGGGCTATGAGACCTATGGCATAGGAAAGTGGCATAATGGTATAGCCTCTTATGCAAGAAGTTTTAGTGGTGGCGCGAATATCTTCTTTGGGGGAATGTGGGACCACTGGCATGTGCCGATTTCTCATTTTGACCCAACAGGGAAGTATGATAATGTCAAACCCTATACGACAGACTTCCAGCATGGTAATCAGACTATAGGGATACACTGTGACGAAATCACTATTGGGATTCATTCCACAGACTTGTTTACACAAGCGGCGTTAGACTATTTGGAGACAAGAGATGAAACCAAGCCGTTCTTCTTATATGTTTCTTACTTAGCACCTCATGACCCAAGGACAATGCCGGAGGCATTTAGCAAGATGTATGTGCCTGAGCAAGTGGCATTACCAGACAATTTTACAAGCGAGTATCCTTTTGAGATAGGCATAGAGGACATTAGAGCTGAGGCATTGGCCAAGTATCCGAGGCAACCAGAAGAAATCAAGCAGCATATAGCAGACTACTATGCGATGATTACCCATTTGGATGAGCAAATAGGACGTTTATTAGACCAGCTAGAGGCTAAGGGGATTTTGGAGGATACAGTAATTGTGTTTGCAGGGGATAATGGCCTTAATATAGGACATCATGGCTACATGGCAAAGCAAACACACTATGAAACAAGTATCCGTATCCCACTTGTTTTTGCTGGTGCAGGTATTCAGCCAAACCAACGTGTGGAGCAATACGTGTACTTGTTAGATATTTATCCAACCCTTTGTGAACTATTAGGGATTGGGGTGCCAGATACGGTAGAAGGTATGAGCTTATGTCCTAATCTAGTAGGACAGGAGCTGGTGGGAAGAGAGCATCTTTACTTTGCTTACAATGACTTGATTCGCAGTGTAAAGTATCAAGGCTATAAGCTTATTAAGTATAAAAATGCCCCACACAATACGCAGTTATTTAATGTTGAAAAAGACATCAATGAGCGGCATAACTTATACGGGGATGCGCAGTATAGGGACCGTGTGATACAACTAGAAGCGTTGATGAAACATTACAGAGAAACTTGGGAAGATACAGGGCATCGGTATACTGCATCTTACTGGGATTACTAAGGAGGCGTCATGAAAAAGCATAATATTATCTTAATCACAACTGACCAGCAGCGCTATGATACGATAGGCTCTGCGGCACCAGACTTTATGCGTGTACCTCATATGAACTATTTGGGACACCAAGGGATTACATATACTAATGCCAATGCACAGTGTCCAATCTGTGTACCAGCTAGAGTATCTATTATGAATGGGAAGTATCCACATACATCAGGAGCTACGTGTAATGTAGAGACCTCACAAGTACTTGGTAATCGTGATACGTTACCAGCACTTATGAGAGATGCGGGGTACCAAACTGTAGCCATTGGTAAGATGCATTTTGGGCCACAGCGTAGCAAACATGGGTTTGATGAAATGTGGATTCCAGATGACTACTATGAAGAAATGAGAAATTCAGGTAATCCACTTCAACCAATGCGTCATGGGGTGGGCCAAAACGAAGTGTATCCAACACTTTCTACAGTACCAGAGGCGCTCACGCTGACTTCTTGGACAGCAGAAAAATGTATGCATTATATTAGAGAAAGACGTGATCCTAATCAGCCATTTTTCATGTGGTGTTCTTTCTCCAAGCCACATCCACCGTTTGACCCACCAGAGCCATACTACTCAATGTACCGTAATAGTGACATAGAGCCGCCACTAGTGCCTGAATGGGCAGAGGATGCAAATGCACCAGAGGCATTCAAGCGTCTTCGACAGATGTGGGGGTATGATAGCTTACCAACACCTATGATTAAGGATATGAAAGCCGCTTACTATGGGCTGATTACACAAATTGATTACAACCTAGGTAGGGTATTCTCAGGACTACAAGACATGGGGATGTTAGATGATACGATTATTCTCTTTACATCAGACCATGGTGAGTATTTAGGAGATTACAAAGCAGGTGGGAAATTCTTCCCACATCAAGCTTCTTCACATGTACCGTTTATCTTAAGATTACCATTTAGTATGAATAAAGATTTAGAAGGTACAGTATCAGATATACCAGTAACCCATGCAGATATTTTGCCAACACTTGTGAACTTAGCAGGTGGGACAGTACCAGAGGATGTGGATGGACAAGACCTGATTGCAGTAGCTGAGGGCAAGGTCAAACCACGCAAATACCTTGAACTTGTGACCACTATGGGACTTTTAGAGTGTATTGGCCTAACAGATGGGCATTACAAATACATCTGGTATCTTGAAGACCAAGCAGAGCAGCTTTTTGACCTTGATAAGGACCCAAAAGAGCTTGTCAACTTGGCTTATGACCCAGCTTATGGGGAGCTTAAAGCAAAACTTAAAGCTCACCTTGAAGCCAGTGAGTATACTGCCAAAGTAGGCTATGTCCAAGAGGGCAAACTAGCAACAATTGCGCCAAGAAATGATGATGAACGTCATAGACGTGCACATCCATGGCTAGGCTTCCATACGGAGTTCCTTGATGATGATGTGAAACATTAATCGTCAATGACTATATACAGCAAATCTAAACTTATAACCCAAATTAAAGGAGACACTGTTATGAACAACACAGAAAAAGTTATTCCAGCTTCAATGCAAAACTTAATCAACCAAGTGAAAGAAAAATTAGGACACGATGAGAAATTAGTGACAATGTTTGAAAACTGTTTCACTAATACTTTAGATACAACTGTTAAAAAAATGGAAGATGGTACAACACACGTGATCACAGGTGATATTCCTGCAATGTGGCTTCGTGACTCAACATGCCAACTTCGTCCATACCTTATCTTAGCGCAACAAGATGAAGAAGTAGCTGATATCATCGAAGGTTTAGTTCAAAGACAATTCAACTTAA
>JBOFEH010000230.1:0-26737 GCA_051647765.1 Cellulosilyticaceae bacterium
AAGTACTTGGCAATGCTTTAATTAAAGAAGGCGTTGATATCTTATTTGTAGCAGCAGGTGGTTCAGGTAATGGCGTTTTCACAGCAGCAAAAGAAGCAGGCAATGTCAAAGCGATTGGTTGTGATGTCGACCAATTTGATGATGGTGTAAATGGAGAATCAAATATTATTTTAACATCAGCACTTAAAGTGATGGATGCCAACGTGACACGTGTTTTAACAGAGATTGAAGCAGGTAACTTTAAAGGGGCTAATGTATTACTTCAAGCAGATACAGATTCAACAGGGTATGTTAAAGAAGAAAACCGTCATCAACTTGGGGAAGATACCCTTGCAAAACTTGATGAAGTGTATGCTCTTGTAAAGTCTGGAGAAGTTGTGCCAGCAGCAAACTTTAATGGGATTGCTTCAGATAATTTCCCAGGACTTCCAAGTCATCAATAATAAGTTGTAACATAAGGGTTATCTAAGCTCAGATAACCCTTATTTGTATGTGATAAGCAAGATACATAGCAGTTGTAGGAGGACACAGATGAGTCAGTACATAGTGGAAATGAATCATATAACCAAAAAATTTCCAGGCATTGTAGCCAATGATGATGTAACAATCCAGATTAAACAAGGTGAAATATTCGCCTTATTAGGAGAAAACGGTGCAGGAAAATCAACACTTATGAGTATGCTGTTTGGAATGTATGAACCCGATCAAGGTGAGATTAAAATCCGGGGACAAAAGGTGGCAATTACCTCTCCTAATGAAGCCGCAAAACTGAATATCGGCATGGTCCATCAGCATTTCAAACTGGTAGAGGAATACTCTATTACTGAAAATATTGTATTAGGAATGGAGCCTAAGAAGAAGCGTTTTGGCTTTTTGCCCTATGTGGACCTTGAAGAAGCCCATCAAAAAATAGAGCAGCTTTCTAAGCAGTTTGGTTTAGAGGTAAATCCAAAAGACTTGATTAAAGATGTGACAGTATCTGTTCAGCAACGTGTAGAAATCCTCAAGATGCTTTACAGAGATGCTGAAATACTGATATTTGACGAGCCAACAGCTGTGCTGACACCTCAAGAAATAGAGTTCTTATTACAAGTGATAGAAAACTTAAGAGATGAGGGCAAAACGATTATTCTCATCACCCATAAGCTTGAAGAAATTAAAAAAATTGCAGATAGATGTGGTGTGCTTTGCCGAGGAAAATTAGTGGATGTACGTGATGTGAAGACCACCTCTACTAAGGAAATGGCCAGCCTCATGGTGGGAAGGGAAGTTAACTTTGCACTAGATAAGGCAAAAGCGTGCTATGGCAAAGAAATCTTGAAAGTAGAGAAGCTTACCGTCAAGAATGATCAAGGCTTTGAGGTTGTTAAGGATGTGTCTTTTGCCATTAGAGCAGGCGAAGTATTTGCCATAGCAGGGGTGTCAGGCAATGGACAAGTAGAATTAGCAGATGCCATAGCAGGATTACTCCCAGCATCTTCTGGCGTAATCTCATTAAATGGCCAAGAGATCACAAAGGCAACTATTAGAGAGCGCATTGAAAATGGGATAGGCTATATTCCAGAGGATAGACAGGTCTATGGCCTCGTACTTGATTTTAATGTGGCAGAAAATACAGTCTTAAGAGATTACTTCAAAAGCCCATTTTGTGAAAAAGGTATTTTGCAAAAAGACCAATTTGAGCATTATGGCGAGCAACTGATTGAGAAATATGATGTCAGATGTGGACAAGGGGTAATGACACCTGTAAGAGCCATGAGTGGTGGAAATCAACAAAAAATCATTATAGGACGTGAAATAGAAAGAGATGCAGAGCTTCTTATTTTTGTTCAGCCTACACGTGGATTAGATATTGGGGCTATTGAGAATATTCATCAGCAGATTATTGCAGAGCGTGATAAGGGCAAAGCGATTTTGCTGATTTCATTAGAGCTTGAGGAAGTCATGAATTGTGCAGATACGATTGGTGTCATTTATAATGGCCAAATCAGCCAAATTGCAGATGCAAAATCATTGACAACCAAGCAAGTAGGAGAGTTTATGATGGGGGTAAAAGCATAGATGAAAACAATCAAACAACACATTATAAAATGCTTAGGAAATGAGCGCAAGCAGCAGGTTATGATTCCTGTTCTTGCAATCGTTTTAAGTCTCATTGTAGGGGCAATTGTTATTGGATTACTTGGTAAAAATCCAGTACAGGCCTACCATAATTTATTACAAGGGTCAGGACTACTCCCTAAAGGCTCTTATGCAGCACACAAAAACATGCTGACGGATTTTATGAGTTTTCTCAATGCATTGACACCTATGATTTTTGCAGCACTTGCAGTAGCCGTCGCTTTTAAGGCAGGGCTTTTTAATATTGGTGTATCAAGTCAAATGCTTATTGCTGGATTTGTCGCAACGGTTGTTGTAGGTTATAGTGACTTAAGTGGCTTCATGGCAAAACCACTTGTCATTGTCATAGGGATTGTATGTGGTGCAGCTGTAGGTGGCTTCATTGGCTACTTAAAGTATAAGTTTAATATTAATGAAGTGGTGTCAGCTATTATGATTAATTACATTTTACAATATGTGATTAGCTTCTTTATTAATACTTTTTATGTGGATGTGGTATCTCGTCAATCACGCACCATTTCAGATGCAGCTTCACTCACTCTAAGAAATGTGGAAGTTGCGGGACTTAAAATGGAAGTGCCTATAGGTATTGGGATTGCAGTCATTGCAGCCATTGTTATCAAATGGATTTTTGATAAAACGAAGTTAGGTTATGAGATCAAGACGGTAGGTAGCAACAAAAATGCGGCCCAATATGCAGGGATTAACGTAGGGCGTACACTGATTGTAGCCATGTTAATCTCAGGCGCCCTTGCTGGACTTGCAGGTGTGACCTTTTACTTAGGCTTTAATACATCGATTCAACCGCGTGTACTATCTAGTGTAGGCTTTGATGCTATCGCAGTATCCTTGTTAGGGAATTCTAGTCCTATTGGGACGATGATTGCGGCGTTTTTAATTACTATTATTAGCAAGGGTAGTACGTATATGAGTTCTATAGCTGGGGTACAACAAGAAATTGCAGCCGTTATTACAGGGCTCATCTTACTTTTTAGTGCGTGTGGAGAATATTTCAAATACATCATCAAACGCTTAAAAAGTGAGAGTGTAGAGAAGGAGGAAGAATAATGGAGACAGTTATTATTGATGGGCTTGCATTTGCTTTGCCATTATTCATCATTGCTATTGGCGGGATTTATTGTGAGAGAAGTGGTGTGATCAATCTTGCCTTAGAAGGGCTTATGGGTGTGGGGGCTTTTACGGGGACCCTTGCTGTGGTCTTGACACAAAATATGTTTCAGACAGATTCTGCAGTGCCTTTTTATATAGCGGTTGTATTTGCTATGTTAGGCGGGATGCTTTATGCCTTATTACATGGGGTATTGTGTGTCAAATTCAAAGCCAATCAAGTCATTAGTGGTGTCGTGATTAATATTTTAGCTATGGCACTTACAAGCTTTTTGACGAGCCAGCTCAATATGATTTTGTTTGGTAAGCCTTCTGCTAAGTTTGTCTTAGGTGTAAGCAAACGTTTCTCAGTGCCAGGTCTTTCCGAGATTCCTGTAATAGGAGCCTTCTTCAAAGACGTGTATCCTTTTACACTGATTATTATTGTGATTGCACTGATTGCGTGGTATGTGCTTTATCAAACACGCTACGGTATGCGATTACGTGCTTGTGGTGATAACCCTCATGCAGTGGATGCTGCTGGGGTAGATGTTGCTAAGATTCGTCTACGTGCGATTATGATTTCAGGGGCTTTGGCAGGGCTTGGTGGTATTTGTTTTGCCTATTCGATTTCTGCAAGTTTTTCATCGAGTATTTATGTAGGGTATGGGTATTTAGCCATTGCAGCACTTATATTCGGAAACTGGAAGATTGTGCCGACCCTTGGTGCTTGTCTTATCTTTGGTTTTGCGAGATCAGGTGGGTACATGGTGAGCCAGGTGTTAGAATTACCAAGTAGTTTTTCTGATTTGGTCATGACCTTACCTTATATTTTGACTTTATTACTCCTTGTATTTTTCTCCAAAAACAATAATCCACCAAGAGCACTTGGTGAGATTTATGATAAAGGTAAACGCTAAGAGCATAGAATAGCATCAAAAGAGGACCTTCACATGAAGGTCCTCTTTTGATGCTCTATGTGTTTTAGTGGTTAAGCTGTATTTGTGTCCAAGTATAGTCGTAGAGTTTGCGTGTCTCAGCGTCTAAATCCTTATAAAACTCACAGCGGTCCATGATATCAGCTGGCATATAGGCATTAGGATTATCGCGTACATGTTCAGGCTGCATCATTCTAGCTTCTTTATTTGGGGTGGTATAGCCGATTTCGTCAGCAATACGGAGTGCGCTTTCTTTGTCACTGACAAAGTTGATGAACTTCTCAGCGCCTTCTACGTTGGAAGCGTTGTGAGGGATACATAAGCTATCAATCCAGAAGTTTGCCCCTTCTTTTGGGACAACATAAGCAAGATTTGGGTGTTCATCTTGGAGGTTGAGACCTTCTCCAGACCAAATCATATTGATGGCAGATTCACCAACAGCAATCATAGTCGTACCATTATCAACACCGTAGATAGGTGCTACCAGTTGGCGCTGCTCTAATAGGAGTTGTTTGGCTGCTTCGAGTTCTGAAGGATTGGTGCTGTTGAGGGAATAGCCTAGTTTTTTGAGGGCAGCACCGATTGTGTCACGGTAAGTGTCAAACATAAATACCTGACCTTTGTACTTGTCATTCCATAAGATATCCCAGCTATCGACCGGTTCAGTCACCACATTTTTGTCGTAGACGAGGCCCACTGTTCCAAACATATAAGGGATGGAATAGGTATTGTTTGGGTCAATGTCTAGATTAAGGTAGGCCTCATCTAGCTGAGCAATATTAGGGATCTTGGCAAGATTGAGCGGCTGAAGAAGATTCTCTTCAATCATCCTTGGCATGAGAGCGTCTGATACCAAGATCACATCATAGCTGACACCGCCACTAGCGATTTTTTGGTACATGGTCTCCATTTCATCAAAAGTAGACATATTAACTTTAATCCCATATTCTTTTTCAAATGCTTTAAGTGTTTCGTCGTCTATATTGGCTCCGTAGTTAAAAAAGTTGATAGGCGGAGCGGTTTGTTTGGCGCACCCAACGCCGAACAAACTCACGAGGAGTACACTAGCTGATAGTGCGAGTAATTTGATTTGTTTTTTCATAGGTAAATATCCTTTCGTTGTGTCTTATCTTAAAGTACGTTTTTATTATAATACCTCAAGTACAGGAGGGAAAGCCCAAAAAAGGAGTTTTTTAATGGGCAGTTAACACAAAGCTAACGAGCCTCTAATAAGCAGACTGTAGAATAAAGGGTAAATGTTTTGTAAGGGGGAGCTAGGATGCTAGTGGAAAATCAAGTGATAGATGATATCGTCAAAAAAATAGAAAGTGGGCAGTACAGGGAATGTGATAAATTACCCTCGGAGAATGAGCTTGCGGATCAATTTAGAGTCCCTAGAATAACCATAAGAAAAGCATATGAACAACTTGAACAAAGAGGGTACACCTACTCTATTCAGGGGAAGGGTCGGTATGTATTGCCAAGGCCGATGCCCATAGAGTTGATCTTAACAGGGAGTGAAAGCTTTACCAAGAAGATGAAAGAGAAGGGGTATGACTTGATTTCTGAGAATTTGGGATGTGTGAAAATCGCTTATGATCCCAAAATCTATGGCTTTTTGGCAGTGGGAAAAGAGGCTAATGTGTATCGTATTACACGTAAACGAATTTTGGAGAATCGTCCTGTGGCGCTCCATATATCCTATCTTTCAGATGCCATATTTCCTCGTATTGAAGAAGAGGGGGATGGGATCTTGTCTGTATTTGAGTACTATAAGGCACAAGGCATAACGCATTTTCAAGATGAGCCAAGTACGTTGCGACTATGTTATGGAAGTGAGAAGGAAAGAATATGGCTGGCGTGTCTTGCCAATATGCCGCTGATAACGATTGAGGGAAAATGCAGAGATTTGGCGACGGGATACGTTTTGGAGTATACCCAAATTAAATATAGAAGTGACTGCTTTGTCTACAAAATTGGTGGCGACGCCGTATGTTAAAACAATGTTAAATAAGACTGTGATTATTTTACTTAGACTTAACGTGCATCAACTTGGCAACAAGATATACTCAAGGAGAAAGAAAGGAGTGATGCAGGTGAAACGTCGGGAGAGAACACAGATTTTGATAGAGAGCTCGCCAAGGTTAGCGCAGGAGTTAGCATCAGAAATTCTAGGCAAGTATCAGCTAAAAGTATTAGAGGAACCTAGTCATGGATTAACTATGGTAAAAGTGAGAGAATCAGCTAAAAAGCAGGTTTTTTACTTAGGAGAAGTACTTGTCACAGAGGCAAAAGTGATGTTAGAGGGGGCACTGGGACTGGGGATTGTTCAGGGAAATCACTCGGAGCTTGCGTATCACTTAGCGATTATTGATGCAGCTTATGAGGCCCAGGTCAAAGAAACGATTTTGTGGGAAGAGCGGCTCATCAAAGCAGCTGAAGCCATAAGGGAAATGAGATGTCAACAAAGAGCGGCTTTAATGGCAACAAAAGTTCAATTTGAGACCATGAGTGTCTAGGAGGTGTCCTGTGGAAATTGAAAAAGTACATGCTATGCAACAAACGTATCGTAAGGTTTTGCAGGCTATGAGTAGGCCTGGAGAAATTACAGATCTATCCAGTGAGGCTCAGCAATTTGCAAAAGAAGAGGGGTGTTATCAAGGGACATTGCTTCTGATGCGGATGCTTTTAGATGCAGAAGTGAGTTTTCATAGGGTGACCAAGGGTCAATGGACCGCAGCCCAGATTGAATCATTGACTTATGCAAAAGCTGTAGCGCTTGAGGAAGCAGATTTTGTTTTTGTCCAAGAGGATGCTACCTGTGCCCAAAGGATAGAGACTATAGCGGCTATGAAGGTAGGGGATTTGATAAACCCTCATCAGTCTGCGACGGTGATTATGGAAGTAGCCTGTCTGAGTGATGCAGCCCAGATTATACTAGAGGGACCAGGAATTAAGTCTAGTAATCCTTTGAGTGTTGGTGGTGCTATTGGGTGGCTGGAAGAGCGGGCACTCAAAAACAAAGAATATCCTATGGGGATAGATATGATATTTGTAGATCCCTATGGGAAAGTGGCGTGTTTGCCTAGAACGACAAAAGTAGCTAGGGGAGGGGAATGGATATGGGATATGTCGCTGTAAAAGGAGGAACCGCAGCTATAGAAGCTTCTATTGAGAGACTAGAGTATGAACGCTTAAAAGGACATCAAATCTTGGAAACGGCGGCCATCGAAAAGGGAATGAGGGGGCTTGTTGACCAAGTCATGTCAGAGAGTAGTTTGTATGCAAGGGAGTTGGCAGCTTTAGCGATTAAACAAGCTGAAGGGAGTATGGAAGAGGCAGTCTTTCTCCTGAGGTCTTATCGCTCTACCCTGCCAAGAACACACTATACGGAAGTGGTAGATACGACAGATATGTTGGTAGAAAGGCGGATTTCGGCCAGTTTCAAAGATATACCAGGAGGGCAAGTGTTAGGGGCATCTTACGATTATACCCATAGGTTACTGCGCTTTGATTTGCAGGATGAAACCCAGGCAAGTATAGCGCATTATCTGAGGGAGTTTGAGTCGCGCTATGAGGGCGTGAGTGAGCAGTCGTCTGAGGCTTTTCCTAAAGTAGTGGATTACTTAAGAGAGCAGGGGCTTATCGCGCCATGTGAGCGGAGTCAGGAAGAGCCTGTGGATATTACAAAAGTTAATTTGGAGTTTCCGAGCACAAGAAGTGCAAGGCTACAAATTTTGACAAGGGGACAGACTGGGGCAGTTACGTCTTTGGGATATGCAGCCCTAAGAGCTTATGGCGATGCACACCCAACAGTAGGGGAACTAAGGGTAGGGGATTTGCCACTTTGTATCAAAGGGACTAGAAGTAGTGGGGATGAAGATGAGAATTATTATATAGGGTGTATTCAAGTGACTGAAGTGGAAGCCCTTATTTCAAAAACAATTCCAAGTGTTACAGGTGGGAATGAGTTGGTCTTAGATATCGGATACGGTATAGCATATGGACAAAATGAGACCAAAGCCATTGGGATGAGCATACTAGATCATTGTTTAGAAATGGGTAATCCTAAATATCCGACACATGATGAGGAGTTTGTGCTACTTCATATTGATTCGGTAGAATCATCAGGGTTTATCTCTCATCTTAAATTACCACACTATGTCACATTCCAATCCCAATTAGATAGTGTAAGAAAAACAAAGGGAGGTGAGTAGGCTATGAAAATACAGTATAATTATGCTTTTTTTGATGAGGGCTCTAAACGTGAAATCAGAAGAGCAACCTTGAAAGCTGTAGCTATTCCGGGTTATCAAGTACCTTTTGCATCCAGGGAGATGCCTATTGGGCGAGGTTGGGGTACAGGGGGCTTGCAACTTACCTTATCACTTATAGGCAAACAAGATAAGCTAAAGGTGATTGATCAAGGCTCAGATGAATCAATTAATGCAGTCAACATCAAAAAACTTATTCATAAAACCACAGGGGTTGAAGTCACCACGCAAACACAGAAGGCTACCTTGATTCAGTCAAGACACCGTATCCCGGAGACACCTTTGACCAAAGAGCAGATTTTGGTGCTTCAGGTCCCTACTCCAGAGCCTTTGAGGGAAGTAGAACCTAGTGAATTTGTGACCAAGAAGCTACATGGCGAAAAAGAATATAGCGGTGCATGGCTTATGCTTTTTGAGCAGATTATGAAGTACGGGAATATGGCAACAGGTGCAGACCATCCTGTGATTGTAGAAGACCGCTATGTGATGGCACCAAGCCCTATTCCTAGGTTTGATAATCCTAAGTTATATGAGAGTGATGCCTTGATTGTATTAGGGGCAGGGCGAGAAAAAAAGATTTATGCAGTGCCGCCGTATACAAAAGTGGTCTCCATGGCTTTTGAGGATTATCCTTTTGTCAAAGAAGATATGAAGGGTAAAAAATGTCATTTGTGTGGGGCCTATGATGTGTTTATGGATGAACTAATAGAAGAGGAAACAGGTCAAACTTATTATCAATGTAATGATACCAGTTTTTGTCTAGAACGTATGAACCAAAGTTTCATAAAACAGGAGGCGAGATAGAATGGAGAGATTTGAAACCCCTGTCTTAAAAGTTGAAAACTTAAGAAAGCAATTTGGAGAGGGCTGCTCTTATTGTCAGGAGGACATGACCCGTCTCGAAAAAAACTACTGCCCAAAATGCGGCACAGTCTATGCTTGTCAGGATTTATCTTTTGAGGTCTATAGAGGTGAAATATTAGGCGTTGTAGGGGAAAGCGGCAGTGGTAAGTCCACAATGATGCAATGCTTGTATTTTGATAAAGAAGTCACTAGTGGCAAGGCGTATGTATCCACTTATCAAGAGGGCAAATGTAATATATTTGAAGAGTCTGCACAGCAAAAAAGGTACATCAAAAATTATATTCTAGGAAAAGTCTATCAGAACCCTATTTATGGTCTTAAGATGGATTTTTCGGCAGTGGCCAATATCGCAGAGAAGCTGATTGCAGCAGGGCAGAGACATGTAGGGAATATGACAGCTAGAGGCGAGGAGCTTTTAGAGCATGTTAATATTCCACTTGTGAGAATGAAGGAACTCCCCAAAAACTTCTCAGGGGGAATGCAACAAAGGGTACAGATTGCCAAAGCACTCTCTAATCAACCGCCTATTCTGCTACTAGACGAGGTCACAACAGGGTTGGATTTATCTGTTCAGGCCAATGTCCTTGATTTAATTAAGGAGATTCAGAGGGAATTAGGCATGAGTATGGTGGTTGTTTCCCATGATTTAGGTGTGATTCGAATGTTGGCAGATCGAACCATGGTGATGTTAAATGGCAAGGTGATAGAGGAAGGCCTCACTGATCAAATATTAGAAGACCCACAGCACCCGTATACACAGCAACTTGTGTATGCCTTATTATAGGAGGATGGATGTATGTATTTATTGACCAATGGTATTGTTGTGACCCCGCAGAGTTTACTGGAAAATCATGAAATTTATATTGAAGGAAGTACTATCCAAGCCATAGGCCCTGTGGGCACATTGAAAGTGCCAAAAGAGACTCAGGTAATGGATGTGCAAGGCGGCTATATTGCACCTGGCTTTATAGACATTCATGCAGACTTTATTGAGACGATTGCTTCTCCAAGGCCAACAAGTGTAATGGACTTTGGACTTAGTGTGAGAGAAGCGGAACGTTTGCTTGTGACCCAGGGGATTACCACCATGTTTCATTCACTCTCTTTTTATAAAAAAGATGCCTTTGGACACAAAACCATAAGGGAGAGTGCCAATGTGAAACGGCTCTTACAGAGTATTTATGATATTCACCACAAAAAGCATTTGATGAGACACCGCTTCCATGCACGATTTGAAATTGATAATCTTGGCCAATTAGAAGAACTTGTAGGTTATCTACAAGAAGGTAAAGTCCAACTGCTTTCCTTTATGGATCATAGCCCTGGGCAAGGCCAATATAGGGATTTAAACGTCTATAAAGAAACCCTCAAAAAGTATACAGGGATGAGTGAAGCGCGTACAGAAGAGGTCATCAAAGCCAATAAAGACAAACCTAAAATGACCCTAGAGGCCATGAAGGCTTTTGCAGATTTGGCTAAGCAATATGGGGTGAGTATTGCCTCTCATGATGATGAGGGGCAGGAAAAGGTGGATTTGGTAACTGAGATGGGAGCAACGATTAGTGAATTTCCTATTACAATAGAGACGGCGCAATATGCTAAGGAGAAAGGGATGTATACGGTTGTAGGGGCACCTAATATCTTGCTAGGGGGCTCGCACTCAGGGAATCTTTCTGCTGCAGAGGCAATTGTAGCAGGCGTTGCAGATATTTTGTGTAGTGATTATTATCCAACATCACTGCTCCATGGGATTTTCCAAATGCATGAGAAATATCAGGTGAGCCTAGTTGAAATGTTCAATAAGGTGAGTAAGAATCCTGCTGAGGCAGTGGGGATGTATGAAACCGTAGGTTCCTTAGAGGTCGGCAAAAAAGCAGATGTCTTGGTCATAAGAAAATTAGATGGTGAATGGCCTTATATTGCAGCCACATTTGTTGATGGGCAACAGGTTGTTCAGTTTGATTACCGAAAAGAGGGGTGACAAGGATGGCAGCATTACTTACAATCAAAGCGCTTTCAAAGTCTTTTACGATACATAGTCTTAACAAACATATTCGGGCATCTTCTGGTATCACTATCACTTTGCAAAAAGGGGCGTTTATTGGAATTACAGGAAAGAGTGGCAGTGGTAAATCCACTATATTAAAGTGTCTTTATAGAACCTACTTGCCTGAGACGGGGGAGATTTGGTATGATTCTCAAAAGTTTGGGCTGATTGACCTTGCTAGGGCCAGCGAACGTCAGATGATTTATCTGAGGAAGTATGAGATTGGATATGTTTCTCAGTTTCTCAATGTGATGCCAAGAACCACAGCAAGACAGATTATAGAGCAAGCTGTTTTGGAGATGGGTCATGATTTGGAGACCAGCCAAAAAGAAGCAGAAAAAATGCTCAGCCATTTTGAATTAGAGAAGACGTTGTGGGATAGCTATCCTAATAATTTCTCAGGAGGGGAAAAATTACGACTGAATATTGCTAGAGCTATGGTAAAACATCCAAGGTTACTGCTATTAGATGAGCCAACGGCCAGTTTGGATCAAGGGTCTAAGGTCAAAGTCAGAGAGTTGATTGAAAGGCTCAAAGCAGAAGGCACAACAATGATGGGGATTTTCCATGATATTGAGTTTATGGAGGGGCTTTGTGATACGACCTATAATATGCAGGCGGGCGTTTTGGTGGAGAAAGAGGTGTGAGGGTGAAGGCAGATTTGCATATTCATACGACGATTTCTGATGGGTCCTATGGCATAGAAGCGATAATAGGAATGGCAAAGGTAAAAGGTTTGACACATCTTGGGATTACCAATCATGATACTGTGCAAGGATTAGGCGAGATGATGAGGATAGGACGAGAAGAGCATATCACTATTATACCGGGTATAGAGATTTCTGCTTATGACCAGAAGCGGAAAAAGAAGGTTCATCTTCTGGGCTATGGGTTTGACTTAGAAGCGCCGCATATCAAGGCTATTTGTGAGCCCCTTCTAGAAGCTAGAAATGCTCAGACGCTGTGGCAGCTAGACAAGGTCATGGCATTGGGATATCAGATTGACCCAGAAGCAGTCCTTGGGCGGGCGGCTAAGAGCGGTGTGTGTTATAAGCAGCATATTATGGCAGAGCTGATGTTAAAGGGCTATAGCACGGGCGTCTATGACACATTGTATCAACAACTTTTTAAAGGAAACGGTGTTTGCCAGGGGGATATCGTCTATATCCCTGTGGAGGAGGCCTTGGCTGCTATCAAAAGAGATCATGGGATCGCTGTTTTGGCACATCCAGGACAGCTAGACTCCTATGAGTTAATCCCAGAATTGGCTCAGCAGGGGTTAGATGGGATAGAATATAACCATAAAGATCATACCAAAGAGGATAAGGCGCGTATTTTGGCATCTGTTAAAGCAGACGATTTACTCCTAACAGGTGGGAGTGACTTCCATGGTGCGTATGGACCAGCAGGTGAGTGTTTGGGGAGCCATCTGGCACCTTGGTCAGAGCGATTAGGTAAGACTTTCCTTAAGGATTGGTTTCAAGTATAATAGAAGCAAATCAACCAAAGAGGAGAATAGATCATGACAGCGATACTGAATAATCTAAAAGCAACGTATACATTAAAAAACGGGGTAGGTATACCTTGTATAGGGTTTGGTACATGGCAAACACCAGATGGTGAAGTGGCCATAGAATCTGTGAAGAAGGCGTTACAAGCAGGCTATGTGCATATTGATACTGCGGCTTGCTATGGAAATGAAGCCAGCGTTGGAGAGGCCATTAAAGCATCTGATATTGAGAGAGAACAACTTTTTGTAACCAGTAAAGTTTGGAATACAGAAAGAGGCTATGAAAAAACACTGGCTGCTTTTGAAGCCACAATGGAAAAGTTGCAGTTAGAGTACTTGGATTTATACCTGATTCACTGGCCAGCAATAGAGAGTCAATTTGAAAATTGGGCAGAGCTTAATCAAGAAACATGGCGTGCTATGGAAAAACTCTATCAAGAGGGACGTATTAAGGCTATTGGTGTAAGTAATTTCTTGCCACATCATTTGGAGGCGCTTATGGACAAGGCTACTGTGATGCCAATGGTTAATCAAATTGAATACCACCCAGGATTCATGCAAGGGGAGAGTGTAGCATTTTGCAAAGCCCATGATATTCTAGTAGAAGCATGGAGTCCATTAGGCACAGGTAATGTGCTTCAGAATGAAACGCTGGTAGACTTAGCAGGTAAGTATGATAAAACAGTTGCGCAGATCTGTATTAGATGGGTCCTTCAACATGGGTTGTTACCACTGCCGAAGTCTGTGACAGAAAGCCGCATGATAGAAAACACACAAGTATTTGATTTTGAGATTAGCCAAGAGCATATGACAATCATTGATGAATTGGCATTTTGCGGGGGAGCAGGCATTAATCCAGATCAAGTCACTTTCTAGGAGAAGTGCCACGATGAGAGAAGAATTGCAGCAGTTTTGTCAGTCTATAGGATTAGATACCATAGGGTTTATCCCATGTCGTGAGTTTGATGAACTCACGACTTTTTATAATATGAGAAAGGAGAAGGGCCTGCAAAATGAGTTTGAGGAGCAATCCGTCCAAAAGCGTATAAGTCCTCGCCATTATATGCCAGAAGCCAAAACCATAATCAGCATAGCCTTTCCTTATAATAGAGGAGAAGACTTAGAGGACAATGGCTTCTCTGTTTATACCAAGCGCTCAGATTATCATAGAGTAGTCAAGAAATATTTGGACCAGATTTGTGAGTATATTGAGCAGCGAGGGGGGAAGGCTGTAGGTTTTGTAGATAGCAATACTTTACCAGAGCGTTATATCGCTTATTTGGCCGGAATAGGGTTTATTGGGCGTAACAATATGCTGATTACTAAGACGTATGGCTCCTATGTCTTTTTGGGTGAGGTGATTACGGATTTGGAGATTGCGTGTGATGAAAAGAGATGCTTTGATGAAATTGCTCACTATGCAGAGTGCGGGGCGTGTCAGCGATGCATCACGGCATGTCCAACAAAGTCTATCAATAAAAGCCGTATTAATCCTAATAGATGTGTCTCTTATATGACCCAAAAAAAGGAGCTTAGCGATCAAGAGATGCGGCTCCTTAATGGGAATATTTTTGGATGTGATACCTGCCAGCTAGGGTGTCCTTATAATGAAGCGGCAAAGCCAAGTAGCTTGCCTGAGTTTGATGCGCTACCTGATATGGATGAAGAAGCCCATGTTTATGCAGGTATGAATAATCAGTATTTTAAAGACAAAATAAGTGTCACCTCTTGCGGATGGCGGGGCAAAAACGTCATCAAAAGAAATGCCATTATGAGACTGGCGGATGAAGGCCAGGACATCCAACAATATAAAGGGGATTCACCCTATATTAATCACTATATCGAAAGGCTCAGTGAGTAATTATACGTTTTCGCTATGACATGGCAAAGTTTGCATGAGGGCAAAGAAGTGATTAGGGTCACCAGTACTAAAATAGTCATACCAAGACTCTAGGGTGTTTGACTCAAAAAGGCCAAGATGCGCAATTAATTGCTTCGCACATAATAAACCTTCGGTGGAACTTGCAGTGATAAGGTTCCCGTCTGCTACAGAGGGCTTGTCTATGTAGAAACATTGCCCTTTATAACCAGGTGCAAACATTTCAAGGAATCCTGCCCCGTTACTAGTATGTGGACGATGATCCAATAGTCCAAGGTTGGCAAGGGCAGTGGTAGCCCCGCAGATTGCACACACTGTAGCACCTAAAGCGAGTAGCTCGCTTGCTTTTTGGATAATAGCGCTATGCTTAGGATCATGCCATGTATTTGCGCCTGGTAATAAGAGCACACTTGTTTCGTTCATAACAATATCATCAATGAGGCAATTGGGGATGATTGTCAGTCCGCCCATTGTAGTGATTGGCTCTTTGGAATAACTAACCGTTTTAAGAGATACAGGAGCTGCATCTTTTTTGAAAAATCGGCCCGAATTGAGTTCTGAGGTCATATAGCCCAGTTCCCAGTCGGCTAAAGTATCAAGAACATAAACATAGATTGTAAACATAAAAATCCTCCGTTTTCATTTAATAAGTCATTTACACTAATGCTTTTTTATTGTACTATGCAATTGTTGACAACAGTATGGCAACAATATAATGGACATCATAAAAGTTTTGGAAGAGGGTTAGGCGATGAAAGTTGACAGGCTTATTAGTATGATTATGATACTCCTTGATAAAGAGCGTATAGGTGCGCAGGAGTTAGCAGAGATGTTTGAAGTTTCACCCCGTACAATCTACCGAGATATAGACACAATCAATATGGCGGGTATTCCTATTCGTTCAACATCAGGCGTGGGTGGTGGCTTTGAAATTATGTCCAAATACAAGATTGATAGGAAGGTTTTTTCGGCCACAGACCTTTCGACCATATTGATGGGGCTTTCCAACCTCTCCAACATGGCAATGGGGGATGATCTGGTCAACGCCCGTGCAAAAGTTAGGAGTTTTATCCCTGATGAGCGGGCCAAAGAGATTGAATCAAGAGTCAATCAAATAGAGATAGATTTCAGTCCGTGGATGAGTAATAGGCAAAGACAACCCTATTTAGAAATAATCAAAACAGCTTTGAAGGAAAATAAACTGCTTTCCTTTGAGTATTTAGATCGGCATGGGAACAAAACAACGCGAATAGCTGAGCCCTATCAGCTTGTGCTCAAAAATAGCAATTGGTATTGGCAAGGCTATTGCCTTAAAAGAAACGATTTTCGCTTATTCAAAATATCCAGGCTATTCAATCTACACATACAAGCAGAATCTTTTGTGCCACGAGATTATCAAAAACCGCAGTTAGACTTTACGGATATTTTGGCAACGATTCAAACAAAAATTAAAATGCGTGTTCATGAATCTGTCATAGACAGGGTATTTGATTTTTGCATGGATGAACACTGCTTACCAGATGGCAATGAACATTACATTGTAAATTTTCCGTTCATAGAGAATGATTACTATTATAATATTCTTTTGAGTTTTGGGAATAAATGTGAGTGTCTAGAGCCGTTACATATCCGTACAGAAATGAAGCATAGAATATATGAAATAGCCAATTTATATGAAAGTTAAATCACAGCGCAGCTTACAGTTGCTTCTGTGATTTTTTTGTTAATTTATTGTAAGTATATCGATGATGTACTATATGGACAGCGTAAAACAAAGTATTAAGAATACTGTAAATAGCCTTATCAATGAGTATGGACTGGATGTACAAGTCGCTATTATTGAATATGGTAATATTGACTATAACGGACTTGTAACAATAAATGGTAGCCCAGCAAAACAAGCTATAAATAATAGCACAATGTGTTGGATTAAGACTGAATCAGAAATTGATAAAATGGTTGATAGCTTAATAGCATATCATATTACTGGGCGTGAACCAGCGGATATTAAAGATAGTTATAATAATGTAGATTCAAGCACACCACTAGCTGGAATGGGTTACGCAGGGAGTTTGCCGTATAGACAAGAAACCAACAAGTTTTCTATGCTTGTAACAATTAGCGACTTAGTGGAGATGGATATCATTAAGGGGATTATTGGAACAGAAGGTAATGGTGCATTACTTGATGAAACTTATTATCTAGAGACAGGCAAAGATATATCTATTAGAGAATTCTGTGATATAATTTATGGAATAACAGGGTATTATCCACAGTCTTATATATATATACCGTCGAGGTATGATGTCAAAAATATGTACATTACTTGTGGTGATTTTAGAGATGACCCAATTTATCAGATGACAGTAGAAGAGCTTGAAGTTAATGAGACATGCCTTACAGCAAAAGCAGTTACAGAAATATGCTTTGTGGTGGCAGGATATAAGGCTGCTTTTGATATAGCGAAGCTTGGAGTAGACATTACAAAGTATGGCATAGGTATGATAGGAGCAAGTGGAGTATTTGCTTTTGAAACAGGAGGAGCTACAGCCCCGGTATCAGTAGATATTGCTATAGCTGGGTCAGCGCTTGCTGTGGCAGGGGGAGTAGTTACAGGAGTAGTTGCTCCAAAAGTAGCAAAGTTTGCAACGAGAGCATTGCAACAGAGAGGGAAAGATTTTAGCAATCTAAGGAATTTAGGGAATGTTAAGACGGGAGAAGCTATACAAAAAATCACACAGAAATGGGACAATTTGAAGTGTGTTGAATGTGCTGAATGAATGGATAAATGACTTCTTTTCAGCCAGAGGTATTGAGGTTTTGCCAACTAAGCCGTTTTAAAAATAAAAGATTTAGTGGAGGATATTTTGGAGGAATTAATTAGTCTGTTATATAAGATAAAGGAAAGACCAGGAATGTATATGGGATATAAGTCACTAGCCTCATTGGCAGATTTTATTAATGGATATTTAATGGCTAAAGGTGAAAGTGGGGTTGAAATTATTTTTTTTGATGAGTTTAATAAATGGATAGCAGAAAGATATGTTATCAAGTCTACTCATGATTGGAGTAGGATAATAAGATTTCATTATGAATCTCCGGAAGTGGCCTTTGATAAATTTTATGAGCACTTGGATGAATATCTAAAATTGAAAGGGATAGAATCAGTTAAATAGACTAAAAGAAGGCTACTTGAAATTGTATAAAGGTGGAAGAGTAAACTTAATTTTGGGCACACATTTGAAAAACAAGGTTCGGGTAAAAAAAATTTACAGTCATTAACAGATAGGGCTAAGACAACAGGAAAGGTTAAAACAGCATACTCGATTATTGATTAAGAATGGAGACAAAAATGAAATTTGACATTTGTCTAGTTAGAAACAAAATAGTAAGTGAGTACAATATTGAGGATCTACTTAGTAAAAGTGAATATTTAAGAAGCATAATGGAAAAAGAATATGATTGTGAGTTGGATGATGAAACGAGTGTAATATTTGATATCTGCTGTATATTTGACGAAATAGATTTGATAAATTTTAAAGTTTCAGGGTTTGGAGAGAGTTGTTGGGGGGTAGATTGCAGATATGACCTATCTAGCATAATTGCAGATATACACAATGATGTTGTTGATAAAATACTACATAATATTTATAATTTTCAATTAAGGTTTGATGAACAAGGGATTCAAAGGTATATTAATGTAAAGAGTGAGGAACAGAAAGTAGTGTTAACATGCCATACCTATACAGAGTGGAAACCATCACCACAAACTATTGAAATAGAAAAAGAAGAGTTTAAGGATAAGATAATTATGTTATACAATGACTTTATAGAATATGCTAATGAGATATGCCCTGCGTTGATCAATCATGGTATGCTTTCAAGATGGAAAAAAATATAGAAAATGTGCAGAGGAAGAGTGAATGCTTAAATGAATAACCTCATTTAAGGAATGGCATTTTGAAGGGAGAGAAAGTTTATACCTGAGAATGTTGAAAAGGCTATACAGATAATACAGTGAATAGCAGGTCAAATAAAATAGTAATATGGAAATAGATAAAGGGGCATACCACAAGGAACTGCCCCTACTTTTTTGTCTATTTGTTAGTTTGTTGTGAGTTAAAATTAATTTATGATAAAGCTAACAAAATGATTGCCAAATCTTAGGTGCTTTGTTATAATACAACTATAAAACCGAACGAAATATAAAAAAACATATCGAATGTTAGAGTTAATATAAAATATTAGGTTCGAAATAGAAGTGTGCGAGGAGGATATTATGAAGAATAAAATGCACTGGTTATTATTAGTTCCAGGATTAGTACTACTTATTGTTTGCTTATTAGTACCGCTAGTGAATATATTAGCGCCTACGGTGTTTGATGATGGACTTACCCTTTCAAGGTATACAGAATTCTTTAAAGATGAATATTATATGGGGATTTTCATAAGAACGCTTCGTATTGCTCTGATCAGTACAGTGGTGTGTGTGATTTTGGGCGTACCAACTGCTTATTACATATCAAGATGTGATAAAAAATGGCGAAGTCTTCTGATGGCTATTTCGATTTTTCCACTTCTTACAAATTCAGTGGTAAGAAGTTTTGCATGGATTAATATTTTAGGGAAAAATGGTGTCATTAATACGATGCTGATGAAGCTAGGGCTTATTGCTGAGCCGCTCACATTACTTTACACAGAGTTTTCTATTATTATCGGGACAATCTATCTGTTCTTACCACTGATGATTATTACAGTAGTAGGTGTTATGGAGAATATTGATAATGATATGATGGAGGCTGCAGAGAGTTTAGGAGCTAATCGTATAACGGCGTTTATGAAAGTTATTTTGCCAATGAGTTTACCAGGGATTATTGTAGGGGGGGTATTGGTCTTTACAGGAGCCCTTACAGCTTATACAACACCTCAATTATTAGGAGGTAACAAAAATCTAGTATTAGCAACATTTATCTATCAAAAAGCCATGTCTATGGGAGATTGGACAGGGGCAAGTGTGATTGCAACAATTATGATTATCACAACAGTGATTGTGATCAAAGTACTTAATGGTGTGGCAGCACGATTAGACAAGCGAGGTGAGGAACATGCGTAAAAATAAGTTGCTTTCTATTTTTTCAATGGGTGTCTTTTTATTCTTATTCTTACCCCTTTTGATTATTGCTGTAACAGCTTTTGGTGGGGAGAGTACGATTACTTTTCCGATTCAGTCTTTTTCACTTAAATGGTTTGCAAACGTCTTTGCATCAGAGTCCTTTATGAGTTCTTTTGCACTGAGTATACAGGTGGCCTTGTTAGCAACCTTATTGGCGCTATTAGTAGGCGTACCAGCAGCTTATGCCATGGCACGTTACAATATAAAAGGTAAGAAGTTTCTTAAGAGTTTCTTCTTGTCACCAACGATTATTCCAGGGATTGTAGTAGGTTTCTCACTCTACCAATTTATTGTGATTGGGCTTAGAATTCCTGTGTTTTATGGCTTATTATTAGGTCATTTCCTAGCAGTACTTCCTTATATTATCCGTATAGTAGGGTCAAGTCTTGAACAGTTTGATTTCTCTATTGAGGAGGCGGCTTGGAGTCTTGGGTGTGACAAGTTTAGTGCTTTCTTCAAAGTGGTGTTGCCGAATATTACATCAGGTATTTCAGCGGCATTTATGTTAGCGTTTATCAACTCGTTTAATAATATTCCAGTATCGATGTTCCTAAGTGGCCCTGGGGTGAGCACTTTCCCAACAAGCTTAATGAACTATATCGAGTATTACTATGACCCAACAGTTTCGGCAGTATCAGTCTTACTGATGCTTACAACAATGATAATCATGTTTATCGTCGAAAAAACATTAGGCATTGCAGCGTTGTCAAAATAGGAGGAAAACAAGATGTCATTTATGCAATTAAATCAAATCAATGTGAGTTATGATGGTAAAAAAAATATATTAGAAGGTCTTAATTTAGATATTCAAAAAGGTGAACTTGTGTCACTTCTTGGCCCGAGTGGGTGTGGTAAAACAACAACATTACGTGTTGTAGCAGGCTTTGTAGAGCCAACAGGAGGGGAATTCATCTTGGACGGTGAAGACCTTACCAATGTACCCGTACATAAAAGAAACTTTGGGCTTGTATTCCAAAGCTATGCTTTATTCCCACACCTTAGTGTCTATGATAATGTGGCATTTGGCCTTAAGCTTAGAAAAATGGACAAAAAACAGATGGATGTGAAAGTGAAAGAAGTGCTTGAAGTATGTGGCCTTACTGAGCTTGCAAGTCGCTTCCCAAAACAAATGTCAGGTGGGCAGAGACAGCGTGTGGCACTTGCGCGTGCACTTGTGATTGAGCCTAAGTTATTATTACTAGACGAACCTCTTAGTAACTTAGATGCCAAACTACGTGTGAATATGCGTGTGGAAATCAAACGTCTTCAAAAGAAATTAGGCATTACAACACTTTTTGTAACCCATGACCAAGAAGAATGTTTCTCGATTTCAGATAAAGTTGCTGTCATGAATCAGGGGATCATTGAGCAGTACGACACGCCAGAAAATATTTATAAACGCCCACGTACGGAGTTTGTGGCACGTTTTATCGGTTTTGAAAACTTCATTAAGCTCACAAAATCTGAGGGGAATTGTTATCAAGATGAAACAGGTAACTGTTTTGGTGTAGAGAGTGATGCGTATCCAGATCAGTGCCTAGGAACCATTAGACCGGATGATATTCTGATTGCCACAGCAGGAGAGAAGGAGAATACAGTCACAGGGACGATTCAGGTGAGAACTTTCTTAGGGAAGGCGTACCAATATGAAGTGAAAACACCAATCGGTACACTTGTAGTCAATGGCCAAACAGAAGCCATTTATGAAACAGGTCAGTCTCTGACACTTGTTTTACCAGCACATAAAATCATACTTGTATAAGAAGAGGAGATAAAAAGATGAAAAAAGCATTAGTACTTGGACTTTCAGCAGTGATGGCAATGGGAACACTAGCAGGGTGTGCGCCAAAAGCGTCAGATACAGGCAATACAGAGGGTAAGCGTCAACTAGTTGTTTCAACATGGGGACTTAGTGAAGATATCGTGAAAAAAGAAGTGTATGCACCTTTTGAAGAGCAGTTTAATTGTGAGATTGTTGTAGAACTTGGGACAACGCCAGAGCGTTATACAAAACTTGCAACAGACCCACGTTCAAAAGTAGATGTGATTGAGTTATCACAATCTAAAGCGGCAGAAGGCTATGCGGCAGGCTTATTTGAAGCAGTCGATACAGCGCAAATCCCTAATACAAAAGATCTTATTCCAGCAGCTAAGGAATTACTAGATGGTGGATTTGGTCCAGCTTATACACTTAATAGTTTAGGGATTATTTATGACAAAGAAGCACTTGGATTTGAGATTACAGAGTTTAGCGACCTTTGGAAACCAGAACTTGTAGGGAAAATCTCGATTCCAGATATTACATCAACTTTTGGCCCAGCTATGATGCATGTGGCAAACGATTACAAAGGTGGGGATATCAAAGGGGATGAAGGTGCAGCGGCCTTTGAAGCCTTAGCGGAGCTTAAGCCTAATATTGTTAAGACATACTCTAAATCATCTGACCTTGCCAATATGTTTGCGTCAGGAGAAATTGTAGCAGCAGTAGTAGGAGACTTTGCTATTCCTACAATTCAAAGTGCAGCGCCTCAAGTGGTTTATATGACACCAGCATCAGGAACCTATGCAAACTTTAACACAATGGATGTTAATGTGAATTCAGAAAACAAAGATTTAGCTTATGCTTTTATTGACTGGAGACTCAGCCAGCAGCTTCAAACAACAACAGCTGACGCACTTAATGAAGCACCAACAAATGGTGCAGTTGTGTTAACAGAAGAACAAGCGGTGAACAAAACATATGGTGAAGTGGCTGCAAAAGCAAAAGCAATCGATTATGGGTTTGTGAATCCACTTCTTTCAAAATGGATTGATCAGTGGAACCGTATTTTAAATAGCTAATAAAGGAATGTTAAGATGATGAAGTGTGTGGATTTAATCATTAGAAATGCAAACGTGTATAATACTTTTTTAAAAAAGTTTGAAGTAAAGGATATTGCTATAAGAGGCGACCGCTTCTATTATATCGCACAAGATCTAGAAGGCATTGAGGCCAAAGATGAGATCAGCTGCGAGGGCAAGTATATTATCCCAGGTCTTATTGATATTCACATGCACATTGAAAGTTCTATGACAGTACCTAGCGCATTCTCTCAAATGGTATTACCTCATGGGGTCACAACAGTAGTAGCTGACCCTCATGAGATTGCCAATGTATTGGGGCTAAATGGAATAAAATCCTTCTTATCTAGTGAGACAACACTAGATATTTTTTATGGGATTCCTTCAAGTGTGCCGTCCACTCACAGTGGACTTGAGACAACGGGTGGCGAGATCGGGATAGATGAGGTGGAAGCACTCTTAGCGCATCCCAAAGTGATTTGCCTTGGAGAAGTGATGAACTTCCCAGATTTGGTGAGCGAAGAAGACACGCTGATCAAGGATATTATCAGTCTGTGTAGAGAGAGAAAACCTCATATACCAATAGAGGGGCATTGCCCTAAAATATCGGGCCTTGATTTGGCACGTTTTATTTATGCTGGGGTAGATGCAGATCATACCCAGCAGACCCCAGAGTCTATTTATGAGAAGATCACCAGTGGGATGTTTTTGGAGATTCAAAGAAAGTCGCTGACCAAAGAGACAGTAGAGATGCTTGTCCAACAAGGGTTTTATGAGTATTTTGCACTTGTCACAGATGATGTGATGGCCGATCATCTCAAAGAAGGGCATCTGAATAAAGTGCTTGAGATGGCAGTGGCTTTAGGGATGCCTATAGAACAGGCAATCTACTGTAGTACCTATACACCAGCTAGACGTATGCATCTTGGAGATAGAGGGGCTATTGCACCAGGGAAGCTTGCAGATTTTGTGATTTTAGAGGATCTTGAAACCCTTAAAATAGAAGATGTTTATAAGAGTGGTGTGTGTTATGAGGGAGAAACCCTCAGCAAAGAGGCGTTTGATGCAGCGGCTTATCAGTCAGTTAAGTGTAGAAAAGCGGTACCTTCTGACTTTGTATTAGAGACTTCAAAACAAGAACAAACCACGTGTCATGTGATTCAGATTAATCCCCATGGGAACTTTACAACCCATGTCAAACGTGTCTTGCCAGTGCAAGAAGGCAAGATTGCTTGGGAGGACAGTGGGCTTGCCTTGCTTGTGGTGTATGAGCGCTATGGCAAAAATGGCAATATAGCCTATGCTTTGGTAGAAGGTGCATTAAGCCAAAAAGGAGCAGTAGCCACTACGTGGGCACATGATCATCACAATTTGATGGTGATGGGAACAGATCCAAAGGCTATGTTGCTTGCCCAGCAACAATTGGTAGAGATGCAGGGTGGCTATATTGTTTGTGAAGAGGATAGGGTGCTTGCTAAAGCGTCCCTTAATGTAGGGGGGATTGTAAGTGATGGGCCTTTGGAGCAATTAGCAGAGGAGCTCCGAGCCGTGCGAGGTGCTATGAGACATTTGGGCTATGAGCATCTCAATGAAATCATGTCTTTCTCTACCCTTTCGCTACCCGTCTCACCTGAACTTAAGATGACAGATTGGGGTATGCTAGACACAAGAACACAACAATTTATAGCACTAGAGGACTAGAAACCATGAGAACAACCATAAAAAACGTGAGAATACTGACGATGAATGACAATCTAGATGAAATCTTAGAGGGGTTTGTTGTCATTGAAGGAACTCAGATTGTGGCCATTGGGCCTATGAGTGAATATGAGGAACAAGTAGGAGAAGTGATTGATGGCGGCGGCGGGATCTTGATGCCGGGGATGGTTAATACCCATGCGCACCTGAGTATGATTCCTTTTAGAAGTCTTGGAGATGATTGTAAAGATCGTCTAAGACGTTATCTTTTCCCACTCGAAAATGAGTGTATGAATGAGCGTTTGGCGTATCATGCTGCCAAGTATGCCATATGTGAGATGCTACTAGGCGGTGTTACCACTGTGATGGATATGTATTATTTTGAAGATGTGGTGGCACAGGCAGCAGATGAAATGGGGATACGTGCCTTCTTAGGTGAGACAGTGATTGATTTCCCAACCTGTGACACCGAGAAGGCCCATGGTGGATTGGACTATGCTGAAGGCTTTATCAAGAAATGGAAGGGCCATGAACGTATTACGCCATTTATAGCACCCCATGCACCTAATACAAATAGTGAAGAAGCGCTTATACGTGCCAATGCCATTTCAAAAGCCTATGGGGTACCTATTACAATGCATGTATCAGAGATGGATTATGAAATGGCACACTATAGAGAGCAATATGGTTTGACACCGATAGGGTATTTGGCGTCTATAGGGCTTTTGAGTGAACGTCTGATTGCTGCCCATGGCATCTTCCTAGATGAGGCGGATTTGGGACTTATGAAGCAGTATGGTGTGGGACTTGCTCACTGTATTGGCTCTAATACCAAAGCAGCAAAGGGGGTCGCACCAATCAGCAAGGCATTAGAAGCAGGTGTTGATGTGGGACTAGGAAGTGATGGGGCATCTAGTGGGAATACACTGGATATCTTGACACAATTTAAGCTTTTTGCGAACTTCCACAAACTTGCCAATAAGGATCGTTCTATATTTCCAGCCCATGAAATTGTCCAATTAGGGACAATCGGCGGGGCAAGGGTACTTGGAAAAGGTTATGAGATTGGGAGTATTGAAGTGGGTAAAAAGGCAGACCTCGTCGTGGTAGAGACGGATTCGGTCAATATGTTCCCTGTATTTGATGCCTACTCGGCACTTGTCTATAGTGCCAATGCAGGCAATGTGGATACGGTATTTGTAGATGGGAAGTGTGTGGTCAGACATAAGCAACTTGTAGGAGTTGATTTGAAGGCTATTAGGCGTGATGTGAAGCAGGCCATGGCTGCTTTTGAAGTCAAAGCACAAGAACAACTTCAAAAAACACTTGAATAAGGTCCATGTTTTGGTAGATATGCTAGTATAGCCTTATTTGTAGCGAAAATTTTGCAATATTTAAACAAAATTAATGCAAATATCAGTTAATTTAATAAAAACCATAGAAAACCTTCGAAAAAATAGATATAATGAGAAAAATACAATCAAACAATCATAATAAAGAAGGAATGGTGATTTAGCAATGAGTAATCGATTAAGAGTAGGAATTGTTGGGGGAACAGGAATGGTAGGACAACGTTTTGTAACGTTACTTGAGAACCATCCTTATTTTGAAGTAAAAGTCATTGCAGCAAGCAAAAACTCTGCAGGTAAGACTTATGAGGAAGCTGTAGCTAATAGATGGAAAATGGCAGGACCTATTCCAGAAACGGTTAAAAATATTATGGTACTGGATGCAGCAGAAGTTGAAGAAGTTGCAAAAGACGTTGATTTCGTATTCTGTGCAGTAGATATGAAAAAAGACGACATCAAAGCTTTAGAATATGCTTATGCAAAGGCAGAAGTGCCAGTAGTATCTAATAACTCAGCACATCGTTGGACACCAGATGTACCAATGGTGGTACCAGAGATTAATGATGAGCATTTAGAAGTGATTGCAGCCCAAAGAGAACGTCTTGGGACAACAAGAGGCTTCATTGCGGTTAAGCCAAACTGTTCAATCCAAAGCTATGTACCTATGCTTTCAGCCCTTAGAGAATTTGAGCCAACTGAAGTTGTGGCATCAACTTATCAAGCGATTTCAGGAGCAGGCAAAAACTTTACAGACTGGCCAGAAATGATGGATAACGTAATTCCATTTATCGGTGGGGAAGAAGAAAAAAGTGAGCAAGAGCCACTTCGTATTTGGGGAACAATTGAAAATGGTGAGATTGTGAAAGCACAAACACCAGTGATTACAACACAATGTATTCGTGTACCAGTAACAGATGGACACCTTGCAACAGTATT
>JBOFEH010000231.1:0-2941 GCA_051647765.1 Cellulosilyticaceae bacterium
CTTCTTAATAACCTCTCGCTTTATGCACACACCAAGCAGATTCAGGTGCAGGTTGTAGATGAAAAGGGGAGCGTCGTACAAGGTGCTTTAGTAGACTTTGAAGTGATGAACTACGCTGAGTTTTATCCGATTGCTTCTGTTTGGACAGATGGCGAAGGTAAGGCAGCCCTAACCACAGGCTTAGGACTCATACATATTCATGTAAGCTATGAGGGTAGCTGTGCAGAGGCTATGTTAGATGTGAGAGAGAAGGAGAGCATTGTAGTCGTACTGAGTCCAGCCCAAACCATGGATAGCTGGATCGATCAAGATATGATTGCACCTGTAGATGCACCTATTCATCCACTCCAGCCGACAGCTACCCAAAAACAAGAAGGCAAGCAAAAATTCAAACAGGCAACAGACAAGAGACTTGCCAAAGTAGAAGCCTTCTTTAGCCAGACGACCAGTGAAGAGAGAGACAGGGTAGAGCTTGCTAGAGGGAACTATGAAGAAGTGAAGTCTTTCTTAGAGGATACTCAGTCAGAGCATCTAGGCCAATGGAAGGAAGCACTACTTAGCCAGCTTACGGCAAAAGACTTTAGAGACTGCCAGAGAGGTGTCCTATTAGAGCATCTAGAGTATGCGATGAAGTATAGAGATGAATGGCCAGAAGATGTGTTTGTATCTTATGTCTTAAGTCCAAGGGTACAACTCGAGCCACTGACAACCTATAGAAAGTTTGTGGAGACCTATTACACAGCAGAACAAAAACAGGCTATGAAGATGAATCCTAAGCTGATATGGGAGCAGGTTCAAGAGCGCGTGGTGTCTCAGGAGGATAAGGAATATCCAAATATCATCACCTCACCAGAGGGATGTTTGGAGGTAGGCGTAGGGAGTCTGCTTTCAAAGAAAATCCTTTTTGTAGCTATTTGTAGAACACTGGGAATCCCAGCAAGACTGAGTGAGATAGATGGCACCATGGAGTATATGGAGGGAAGTCAGTTTGTACCTGTTATACAGACTCAGGCCAAAGAAGCCAGCGTCATATTAAAAGGTGGAAGCGAAGGACAAGTATGGACCTATTCCCAAAACTGGTCTATAGCAAGGCTTGTAGAGGGGAGATATACGACCCTCAATCTGGCAAACAAGGGCTGGGAAGACAATCAGCTTCGCTTAAGCTTAGAAGCTGGTCAGTACCGTATCATCACAGCCAACCGCTTGCCAAATGGCAATATCTTTGCCAAGACTTATACCTTTGAGCTAACTTTAGAGGCGGAGCAAACCATAGCGCTCTCTTTAAGAGAGGCCAAACTTCATGAGATGTTAGAAGAAGTTGAGATACCAGATTTTAGACTCTTCACCAAAGAAGGGGATGAGATATTTGGCCGTGATTTCTTGAAGGCATCTCAAAATCTGGTGATGTGGTTAGAAGAAAGCAAAGAGCCTACAGAGCATATCTTCAATGAAATCTTGGAAAAGCCAGAAGTTTTCAAAGAGCTTAGGGAACAAATCATCTTTGTATTTAGAAATCAAGAAGCACTCAAGGACCCTACAGTGAGCAAAGTGCTTAATGTCCTTGGAGATGTAATGATTTATTACGATGATTTTGAGGAGAATGTGAATACATTGGCACGTCGTATGTATGTAGACCCAGATAAATTACCACTGATTATGATTACAAAAGAGGGGCTAAAGGGCATCTATGCAACCAGTGGCTATAACGTAGGTTCTGGAGATATGATTATTAGAATTTTGAAGGATGCAGAAGTACAATAAACATGAGAAGATGAGGTAATGCCTGTGGATGATAACCATAGGTATTGCCTCACTTTTTTTCTGGTGAAATAGAATCAATGAGTTATTTAAGGATTTTTTAATAAATGGTCTTTATACTGAGGGGAGTAGATGAAACACATAGACGAAGTAAGGGGTGTGGGTATGTTTTTTAGGATGTTAAAAAATGATTTAAGGCGCAAAAAGATGATGAATATCACCTTGTTTTTGTTTATTCTTTTTGCATCGATTATTTCGAGTATCTGTATGGCGCAGATTTATCAGGCAACGTGGGGCCTTGAAAATACATTAAATAGGACTCAGACAGCGGATTATACGTTGATGGCGTATCAGCGGATGAAAGATTGTGATGCAATCAATGAGCGTATTGTCCGGTGGGTCGAGGGTACAGACTATATCACCAGTTATAGTCATGAGTGGATGGTGAAGGCGTCTTATACCCAGGTGGATTTTGTAGGGATTGAGGATGAGCGTTATCCGGCGCTTAGCACTAGCTATTATATTGGGAAGCTCCCCACCACTCATAACTTGGTCTTTGATCGTGGGACCAATCAGCCTTTTACATTGGCAAATGGAACGATTGCTATAAGCAATGGGGTAGCTGATGCTAGTGGGGTAGGGATAGGCGATACAGTGAGGATAAGGACTGACCTTGGGCACACTTATGAGTTTACAATTGCTACAATCTTTAAAGATGTTTTGTTCCCTATGGGGACAGAGAGTGTGAATAAGCGTTTGTTTGTGTCTGAGGAGAACTTTAGACAGATTCTAAGTGAAACACCTATTCCGTGGAATTTTTATAATTTCAGTACACCGGATAGAACGCGTTTGATAGCTGATTTTTCGGAGGCATCTGGGGGTTATTTGAACCAATGGATTGATAGGAGTGAGGTGATTTACTCTTTTATTTTCCAAAACATTTTGGTGATTATTACCCTTATTCTGAGCCTGTTTTTGCTGGTGATTATATTACTCACTTTGAGATTTACTTTGCAGTCGTCTCTACTAGAAGACACCAAAGAAATTGGGATGATGCGGGCGATAGGTATTGCGCCGAGAAGATTTAAGTTACTCTATATTGCTAAGTATAGTTTTTTGGCGGTGGCAGGGACTGGAATTGGCTGTGTGATCAGTATCCCCATAAGTTATAAGGTGGGACATT
>JBOFEH010000232.1:0-5642 GCA_051647765.1 Cellulosilyticaceae bacterium
CCTAAGACATGAGATTCCCTCTATGGCTACGGGCCTTTGCTACCTACAGCGCTACAGCCATTTGTGCCAATGCCAGCGCACCCTCTTTGGTCTGATGACCACAAATAAACAACCCAGGGTGACAGAACACACAGCCCTCAACCCCTGTTACCTGTGACATCTCCTCATCTCTTAGACCACCCCATGCTTTGGGTAGGTCTTTTCTTGCTTCAAAGCTCTTAGGTTCCTTAGGTACAGTCTGCACTCTCCAAGAACCTGATATGTCCTCAAATACCACAAAAAGGACTTTCTCTTCTGGGTCTAATGTAAACACTGGGTCTTTCCACCCTACTGTTTTTTCTAAAACTAAATAGTGTGTATCCTCTACGTTCTGAGCCTCTAACTGCTCTTTGACATAGTTAAAATTCGCATAATACTCCACGCGCTTACGCACCACCTTGAAGAAGAATTTACGCGCAAAGGCAACGGCTTCCTCAAAGCCTTCTTCTACCTCCTCGGAGCTTCCTCCAAATGGCATAAAGCTACTAATCACTTGCGAAATCGTAGTAACTGGCACCTCATACGTATTCACATCCACCCCATTGTCACTGGCATCAATTTGGGTAATGAACTCCTTGGCAATCTTATCTGCTACTTCTTGCATCTGAGTTTCATCTGTTAATTCTTTGAAATTAGCTTTAATATACTCTACCCCAAAGTCTTGCCACAATAGGCCAAATGCTGAATAGGGTATCCCATCTTCTCTTAATTTCTTATCTGCCTGGTGATGGTCATACTTGCCACCGCCTACATCTGCCACGAGATCACACGTTGCAAGTACTGCCTCGTCTCTTGTTCTAATCACTTCTAAACCTTCTATAATCCCAGTCATCATTGCCACGCCAAATACTTCATCTGCGTGGAATACACCACTGTGTACTGCCATTCTTGTCATAAAATACGCCTCTTCCTTCTAACTTTGTTCTACAGGGATTGCATCATCAGCAGTCTCTATGCCTAGCTCACCAGCCCACTTGAAGCCCTGTCTTGCTAGGAACACTGCGATGATTTCATTAATAACTGCCGCTGCAGCTATCGTTCCCTGTATCATTGTAGCATATTCTGGCGCTGGACCTATAAGTGTATTGACAGCTATCCCTGTAAAAATAAGTGAAACCCCGGAATGTGGCAATAATGTGAGCCCTAAATACTTCTTCACAGTCTCTGGTGCTTTACACATCACACATCCTAGATAAGACCCACCTAGTTTACCCACTGCTCTGGCAATAATATAAATAGCTGTAAAAGCCCCTGCTCCTAATATTAAATGATAATCCAGTGGTGCACCAAGATTAAGAATCATAATAATCAGCACAACACCTAATATCGGCATCATATCTTGACGTAATTGATGTAATCTCTCAGTGGTCATACAGTTTGCAAAAGCCGCTGCAAAACTCACGCCTAATAGCATCACATTTAACATCGGACTCGGTAATAGCACATTATTGATATAACTTGCTATGCCTGCCGTTACCAAAATACACGCCGTAGTCGTTAGTCGTGTCATCCCTGTTCCCATCTCTCTTTTAAGTACAAATGAACACATAGCGCCAATAATCCCGCCAACTACAATCGGCGCTATAATCATAAGGGGTACCACATACATAGGCATAGCCTCTCCTGATACTGCCCCCGAAACAAATGCAATCACCACAAAGAAAATGAGTAGTGCTACCACATCATCTAATACAGCTAGTGGAATCAGCGTCTTGGATACTGGACCCTCCGCCTTATATTCATTGATAATAGAAATAGATGGTGCTGGTGCCGTAGCCAGTGCAATAGCTCCAAATATGAACGCGAGATAAATCGGTACGCCTGTCACGAGAAATACCCCCGCAAAACATAAAGTCACCACTACCATTGTCCCTAGTGCCTCAGACATACAAATCGTCATAATTTGCTTACCAGATTTCTTAAGCTCGCTCCATATAAGCTCTGTCCCAATCATAATCCCCATCGCCACTTCACCAATACTAGTCATAGTATGAAAGACACTGCCCCCCATCATCTCATCACTCAGCCACCCTAAGGCATGTGGTCCAATCATCATCCCTGTCACAAGCCAACCTAGTATCGCTGGTAACTTAAGCTTGCCAACAAGCTTCCCCATCACCATCGCTATCCCAATAAATGCAATTAATAATATCATCTCTTTAATCATCTTCTCTATTCCTCCCTATTTAACAATGCCATAAAATAACATATGAATCATATGACTCAACGTCTGACTTTGCTCTTTTAAAATGTCTGCTGTACTAAGTGCTATCCCATCCATCCTTGCCTTCACTTGCAAGTAATCTCCAAACCCCAAGATCATACCAATCACTTCCTCTTGATGAATCGTATCCCTTAGTGTCATTTGGCTTAAGATATTACTCAAGAATACTTCATTTGTTTGTTTGAGGCCTTGCTTACGCTCTCTAATAGCCTCAACCAGATGTTCCGGCGGATTAAATACCGCTGTATGGAAAATCTGTGCATAATAAGGCTCCCTCTCAAAAAACTCAAATCGTAGCTTAAAATAATGTTCTAGCGAACTTTCTACAGTTTGATATGCCTTCGATCCCTCTCTGCTCAAAAAATCACTCAGTTCATCAAAACATTTTTCTACACACATCAAAAAAAGCTCATCTTTGCTCTTGTAATAATGGAACAATAATCCTTTAGAAATCTGATGAGTCTTACAAATACTATTCGTCGATGCACTGACGTAATCTTTCGTTCCAAACTCTTCTAATGCTGCTTTTAAAATACGTTCTCTGCTGATTTCATTTTGCGCTTCTCTACCCACTACTTACACCTCCAAAACAAACCACCTAGTTTGTTTTATACTACCATCTACAGACCACCTGGTCAATATACTTTTGCGCCAACAAAAAACTACCACCCTTTCCTAAAGGTGGTAGCTCTCTTATGATTCTATAATAATTCAAAATGCATTGGGTCAGCATAACTATTTCCCCAGCTAAACCCTGCTTCTTTAAATACTTTTTGGAACAAAATATTATTGGGGTTATTAGGTGCTCTCATAACCTCAATCCTTGTACCTAATGGGAATCTACTAGCATTAAGGTCAATAGCTGTCCCCCATGCATGGTTACTGATACCTTTTGTAGGGTCCCATCTTATATGACGGGCTACATAGACACCATCAAATGTCTCTATTAATTTGAGTAACTCAGGTTGTTTGAGTAATAAATCAAAAGCTTTTTGCCAATTTGCCACACTTAAATAATGCACTTGTATAGAAGCTGGAAACTTAATTCTTAAAGCTTGTGGCACTTCTAACTTCACCATATTGGCAGCAATCCAGATCGGGCTAACTTCTATTCTGCCCTTTCCTAAATCACGATAATTAAAGTTACCAAACTTTTTGTTGGTAGCAACTTTGTCATAACTTACTGTTGACATAGACTTACCTCCTATGATATTGCTCTCAATGATAGTGTATGCACACCATTACATAATGGTACTTTTTTCCACTTATTTTCTATGATCTTACATGCAGATTCCAAACCCCCATATGATTGGGTCCTAGATTAGAAGTGGGTCTCATAATATCCTTATCACTAATGTCTTTTTTCCAATCTTTTTGGGGTTTGCCAGCAGGTAATTGCTCTGTGCTTGGCTCAGATATTTCTGGTCGTGTTACAGGTGTTTCACTCTTGCGATGAGGTGTTGTAGAGAAAATAAATGTATAGGTCAAGGTTTCGCCTCCTACAGACACTTTTACCCCTGACATTTTTTCTAACTGTGGGTTAAAACAATACTTAGAAGATGGCAACTTAATCATGGCTTTGAAAATATAAAGTTCGTTAGACTCACCAATTACTGTTCCATCTAATGGAATAGGATTATTATTTTCGTCAAAGACCATCCACTCGGGTACTAACTCTAGCCCTTCAACATTGGTTCTTAGTCTCATCTCTTGAGGTTTTCTAATCACATCTCCCACAGTCACTGCTGTCTCTGATAAGATTACAGGCGTGGTAATCGTATGAATAAAGATTTTGGCAGTTGTCACACTTAATTGACGTGGCTCACTAGCCTCATGGGTCTTAGTTGCAGCTATTCTTTGGTACAGATCATACTCTGTATCGGGTACCAAATATAAAAATCTATTATTCGTTGTAAACTTCTTAGGCACCTCTTCTCCGCCTTTTACAAGGGCATATTCATAACCCTCTTGGTCTTTTAAGGTGATACTATCCTGGCTTACTTTTTCAAGTAGTGGCCTTAGCACCTCTCCCTCATAACTGTATTTGGTAATTTGCTGTGTCATCACACTGGCTTCTCCAACAGCCTCTGGTGTACGTGCTACTACCATCAAATAATAACCTATATCCTCTGCTTCGGGCATATATTCCGTCATCTCTCCAATAAGCTGTGCCTTTTGTAGGGTCGCATCTTTTGACTTGGTACGATACCAAGTATAATTGATAGCTGATGTGATTTTAAGTGTTCCCTCTCCCACCCTAATCGGCTCACCTATCTTAACAGGTATTCCCGATTCAAAACTCGGTTCACCTTTTTGGAGTGGCAACTGGGTTTTGGGGAATTTTACTTTTAGACTAACTCTCTCACCAATCTGATGGGATGGTGTTTCAATACTTACACTTTGGCTACTTGGTATATGGGCTACTACTTCCCCAAACTCAAATCCCTTTTGGGCTTCAAGGGTCATCTTAAGTCCATAAACAGTATCTGGTTCAAACTGACCATGACGCGGTTCCCAGCTTATTTCTTTGACGTGATATGTTTCATTATTCACATCAATAAACTCCTTAGGTACATCCCCTACTCTAGGAGCCATCACATCCATATTAATAACCGTAATACTCTTTGGCACCAGCAAATGATCTGGTAACTGGTCCTCTTGATCTTTGATGCCCACCAGTCTTGGGAGTTTGCCTTGTCTCAAAATCCATCCATTTTGGTAGTTAAACTCCTTAGTCAAATAAGTGGTCTCGTGGCTAATTTGTTGTCTTGTTAAATCTTCACCATTTTGATTATCTAACACACCTGTTGTGACCTGTTGGTTACCCATAAGTAGCCCTTTATAGGCATAATTATTAATCCCTATCTCACTGACATTCCCTATAATACGGCCCGCTACTTTGCCTTCTAGTATATTGCTAAGGGTGATACAGTTTTCTATTATCCCAAGTTCTTCATAACTTTCACTCTTACCTACAATGCCACCGACATAACTTTCTCCTTGCACATCACTTGTGGTATAGCAAGTCATCATACTACAACTGCTCCCATTATATCCACCTATACCACCAACACAATCACCAATACTCTTGATCGGCCCTGTGCTATAACAATGGGCTACGACAGATTTGTAGCTACTATAGCCTACTATACCTCCTATATTTTTGCCTTGCCCACTAATCGTCACACGGGTATAGCATTTTTGCATCCTATTGTAATAATCACTGTAGCCTGCAATCCCACCGACGTAGTTACCACTGGCTACGATTTCACCTATGACATAACATTTTTCTATGCTACTATTGGCACTTATTTTGCCTACAATACCGCCTACATACTGCCTTCCTCTTATCATACAGTCCACAACACCTAGGTTTTTG
>JBOFEH010000233.1:0-6570 GCA_051647765.1 Cellulosilyticaceae bacterium
CCAGATCTTATCAAATTTGGAGTGACAGGCAAAGTGACTGCTATTTTAGATGAAGCGGGCCTAAGCTATGAGATGTACTCAAACATCAAAGCTAACCCAACCATCGAAAACGTTCAAACAGGTGTAGAGGCATACAAAGCATCTGGTGCAGATTATATCATTGCAGTAGGTGGGGGCTCTGCGATGGATACAGCAAAAGCAATTGGGATTATTATCAATAACCCAGAGTTTGCTGATGTAAGAAGCTTAGAGGGTGTAGCACCAACTAAGAAACCTTGTGTACCAACTATTGCAGTACCAACAACTGCAGGTACAGCGGCAGAAGTAACAATTAACTACGTCATCACAGACGTAGAAAACAATAGAAAATTTGTATGTGTAGATACACATGATATCCCAGTGGTTGCTATTGTAGACCCTGAAATGACAGCAAGTATGCCAGCAGGGCTTACAGCAGCTACAGGTATGGATGCTTTAACACATGCTATCGAAGGGTATATCACAAAAGGTGCTTGGGAGATGTCAGATATGTTCCATCTCAAAGCTATCGAAATCATCTCTAAATCATTAAGAGGTGCAGTAGCTAATACAGCAGATGGCCGCGAAGGTATGGCACTTGGTCAATACATCGCAGGTATGGGATTCTCTAACGTAGGGCTTGGAATCGTTCACTCTATGGCGCATCCATTAGGTGCACTTTATGATACACCACATGGTGTAGCTAATGCGATTATCCTACCAACTGTTATGGCATACAATGCAGAAGCAACAGGTGAAAAATACAGAGAAATCGCAAGAGCAATGGGTGTTGTAGGTGTAGACCAAATGACACAAGAGCAGTACAGAGAAGCAGCGATCGAAGCAGTTAAGAAGCTTTCAGCTGATGTAGGTATTCCGGCAGACTTAACAGAAATCGTTAAAGAAGCGGATATTGCATTCCTTGCAGAATCAGCATTTGCAGATGCTTGTAGACCAGGTAACCCAAGAGATACAAGTGTAGAAGAAATCACTGCATTATACAAAGAATTAATGTAATAGAGGCAAAAAGGCTATGATTCCACCTAAGTGGTGAGAACATAGCCTTTTTTGAATGTAAGATATGGGAATAGGGCAATATAAGATGAGAAACAAAGTCTAGGCGAACATATGTTTGAAAATAATAGGAACTATGGTATAATAAAGTCAAAATATCAGGAAATATAGAGAGGACATATGATGAAGAACAAAATTGTGATTCAAGGTGCCCGTGAGCACAATTTAAAAAATGTAGATTTAGAATTAGAACGTGACCAGTTAATTGTCTTTACGGGGCTTAGCGGCTCAGGGAAGTCATCACTGGCTTTTGATACGATTTATGCAGAGGGACAAAGACGTTATGTGGAGTCACTCTCGGCTTATGCAAGACAGTTTTTGGGTCAGATGGAAAAGCCAGATGTAGACAATATCTCAGGGCTTTCACCAGCCATATCTATTGACCAAAAGACTACTAGCAAGAACCCACGTTCCACAGTAGGAACAGTGACAGAGATTTATGATTACCTCAGATTACTCTTTGCAAGAGTAGGGATTCCTCACTGTCCAAAGTGTGGGAAGGAAATCAAGAAGCAGACCATAGACCAGATTGTCGATCAGCTATTGGAACTTCCAGAACGTACCAAGATTCAGCTCCTTGCACCTGTTGTAAGAGGGCGTAAGGGACTTCATGAGAAAGTCCTTGAGTCAGCAGTAAAGCAAGGGTATATCCGTGCAAGAATCAATGGCGAGATGGTGGACCTCACGGAAGAAGAGGTTAGCTTAGACAAGAACAAGAAGCATAGTATAGAGATTGTAGTGGACCGTTTGGTCATCAAAGAAGGGATTGGCAAGCGTCTCACAGACTCTATAGAGACAGTGATGAAGCTGACAGGAGGTTTGTTGCTTGTAGATGTGATGGGACAAGAGGAGATACAGTTTAGTCAGAGCTTCTCATGCCCAGATTGTAATATTAGTATCGAAGAAGTGGAGCCAAGGCTATTCTCCTTTAACAATCCTTTTGGGGCGTGTCCAACCTGTACAGGGCTTGGTGAAAAGCTAGAAGTGGACAAAGAGCTTGTCATCCCTAATATGACACTGACACTTAGACAAGGTGCTATTGCTGTGCCTGGGTGGGGCTCTATAGGGAATACAGATAGCTATGCTTTTGCATTATTTGAAGCCCTGATGAAACAATACAAATTCGATTTAGATACACCGTTCCAAGAGCTTACAGAGAAAGTACAGGATATTATTCTCTATGGAACCAATGGCAAGACCGTTAAGTTTACGTATTCAGGAGAGTATGGTACCCGTAACTATGATTATGCTTTTGAAGGGGTACTCGCCAATACCAAACGCCGTTATGAGGAGACTAACTCTGAGGGAATGCGTGCAGAGTATGAGTCTTATATGACAAGCATACCTTGTAAAACCTGTAAAGGTGCAAGACTTAAGCCGGAGGCGCTAGGGGTTACAATCCAAGACAAAAACATCAATGATGTGACCACTATGTCTGTTGGAGAACTGAGAGATTTCTTCCTTAATCTCAATGTGTCAGAGAGACAGCGCTTCATAGGGGAGCAGATTCTTAAGGAGATTAATGCCAGACTAGGATTCCTTGTAGATGTGGGATTAGACTATTTGACACTCTCACGTGCATCAGGAACATTATCAGGAGGAGAGGCTCAGCGTATCCGACTAGCAACTCAGATTGGGTCAGGTCTTGTAGGTGTACTCTATATTTTAGATGAGCCAAGTATAGGACTCCATCAGAGAGATAATGACCGTCTCATACAGACACTGATTCGACTAAGAGACCTAGGCAATACACTCATTGTCGTAGAGCATGATGAGGATACGATGCATGCTGCAGACTGGATTGTAGATATTGGTCCAGGAGCAGGAGAGCATGGTGGAGAGATTATCGCATCAGGACCATTAGATACGATATTGGCCTGTGAACACTCAGAGACAGGGGCTTACTTAAGTGGACGTAAGCAAATCGAGGTGCCAGAAGTGCGCCGTAAGGGTAATGGCAACAAAATAGGCATCAAGGGTGCCAAGGAGAACAACCTCAAAAACGTCAGTGTGGATATTCCATTAGGAACACTCACTTGTATTACAGGGGTATCAGGGTCAGGTAAGAGTACACTGATTAATGAGATTCTGCTCAAACGCCTTGCGAGAGATCTCAATCGCGCCAAACTCAAACCAGGCGCACATAGAGATATTACAGGACTCGAAAACTTAGACAAGGTGATTCATATCGATCAATCTCCGATTGGGCGTACACCACGTTCTAACCCAGCCACTTATGTAGGCGTATTTGATATGATTCGTGATGTGTTTGCAGGGACCCAAGAAGCGAAGATGAAAGGTTACCAAAAAGGCCGCTTTAGCTTTAATGTCAAAGGCGGACGTTGTGAGGCGTGTCGTGGTGATGGGATGATTAAGATAGAGATGCACTTCTTACCTGATGTGTATGTACCTTGTGAAGTTTGCAAAGGTCACCGTTACAACAGAGAGACGCTAGAAGTGAGATACAAAGGGAAGACCATTTCAGATGTACTGGATATGACTGTAGAAGAAGCACTCAAATTCTTTGAGAATATCCCAACCATCCAGAGAAAGCTTCAGACGCTCTATGATGTAGGACTCACTTATATTAGGCTGGGTCAGCCGTCAACTACCCTATCAGGGGGAGAGGCTCAGCGTGTGAAGTTAGCGACAGAGCTGAGTAAGCGTAGTACCGGTAAGACCATGTATATCTTGGATGAGCCAACTACAGGGCTCCACTTTGCAGATGTGCATAAGCTTATAGGCATACTGGACCGTCTTGTAGAGAATGGCAATACAGTCGTTGTCATCGAACACAACTTAGATGTGGTCAAGACCGCCGATTATATTATCGACTTAGGGCCAGAAGGCGGTACTAGAGGTGGTGAGATTGTGGCCAAAGGCACACCAGAACAAGTGGTGCAGAACCCACAGTCTTATACAGGCAAGTTCCTTGCTAAGCTACTCACTACCAAATAAAGACAAAACAAAAATCTCTAGCCATAGCATCTATGGTCTAGAGATTTTTTGCTGTTTAAAAGAAATTAGAAATTTCTTTTGTTAAATTCTTGCTCTTCATATTTGATTACTTGCTTACTACCACTGTAGATGTAGCCATTGATTTCATCGAAGCTGATTTCATCAGAAAGTTCATCTTCGATATCATCTAAGAAATCAACCATTGTATCTTCGAAATCATAGTCATTAAGTTTGTTCCATGCATCTTGTTGTTCAGATTTGATGTCAACATTGATTCTGTAAGTTAAAACACCATCTCTTAGACTAAGATCTATTTTTTCAATAGGAAGGTAAGTTGATTTGTCACCACCTAAATCAAGAGCAGGTAATGTACCGAATGTGCTTTTGACATCAGAAGCAATATCACGAAGGTCAGAGTCTGTTAGTGTTTTGTTGAAAGAGTATTTGCCTTTAGTAGAGTAAGTGAAAGTCCCTTTTACATCACCTTTGTTCTCATCTTCTAGAGTTCCTTCAATAGCATAGTCTTTGAAAGATTTTACGATTTCTTCGCAAACATCAGTTAAGAACGTATTACGTTGCTTCTCAGTCATGTTTTCGAAGTCTTTGCGATCTGATTTGCTATCATAAGATACTGTTACATACACGATGTTTTTTGAGCTATGTTGTTTGATATCGAAGTCCCAAGCTACATAACGTGTCTCGTCGAAAGTTTCAACAAGGTGTTTTTCAAGAGCAGCTGTATCCCCAGGTTTCACAACAACACCGCCATTGTTGTTCCCGCCGCCTTGTGCTTTGAGGTCATTGAGTTGTTTTTCTAAAGCTTCTGCTTTGACTTTCCAGAAGTCTACTTCACGTTGTTTCGCATCAAGAGCAGATTGGTCTACGCTACCTGCACCTGGTTTGATATGTACTGTGTTGTTGCTCCACTCTACTTGGTTACCAGTGATTTGACCTGCATCTCTAAGAGATACGTATACTGTACCGTCTACCATGAAAGGCTCCATGTTAGGTGTTACAGATTGACCGTCAAAAGTTACCTTGATATTGTTGTAGATTGCTTTCATGCTTTTTGTAAGAGAAGCAGCATCTACGTTTGTTACGAATAATCCTGAACCTACTAGTACAGCAAGCCCAGCAGCTGAAATCTTTTGCATTTTTTTGTTCATGATTCTTACCTCCTTTAGTGTATTACAATAGTCCCTAAGGCTAGTATAACGAATAGGAGATAAGAATTCAATTGAACAAGAGAAAATTAATAAAAATGTTACAAATTATTACTTAGTAATCAATTTACCATCTTTATACATGAAAGTAAGGGCAGGTTTTGTCGAATCATCTTCTACAATGACACCATTGATTTCTACGTCTTGCTTAAGGGCTTTGGTGATTTCTTCACTGATGGTGGTGAGGAGTTTTTCGAGTTCTGCTTTGGAAATTTTCATAAAAGCTTTGGCATCTTCTTTGTCGTATTCCATCAAGACCATCACCTTGCCATCAATATAGGCGATTTCAAAATCCCAATCCACACCATATTGTTTGTCGGAGTTTTTTTCGAGGGCATCTTCTACCTTGTCTAAGATGTAGTTGACATAGACTGGATTAGTCATGTCGGTCTTAGGTTCTGTAGCAGAGAGCATAGCTGATAATCCAGACAGTGCCATCATTCCTACAAGAAGTAAAGCTGCAAATTTTTTGAGTTTCATTATTCAAGTCTCCTTAGATATAAAGTGTTAAAATGTCTAAAAGTTAGTATTTAATAAAAGAGAAAAAGTATACTGGAAATATTTACTTTTCTAAGAGCCATAAAAAAGTTAAAATAGAGTAAACTAAAATCATCAGTCTATGAAATGAAGTAAAATAGGAGGTAGGCATGTTTCAGATCGAAGAAGAACTTAAAAAACTACCGAATCAGCCAGGTGTTTATTTGATGAAAGATGAGCTGGACCGGATTATATATGTAGGCAAGGCGATCAATCTCAAAAACCGTGTGAGGCAATACTTCCAAAGCTCCCGTAATCATTCTATTAAGGTGATTAAGATGGTGGAGCATATAAGGAGTTTTGAGTATATTATCACAGGGTCAGAGATGGAGGCGCTGGTATTAGAGTGCAATCTGATTAAGAAATACAATCCCAAATATAATATTAGGCTCAAGGATGACAAGCATTATCCCTATATCAAACTTGATGTTCAAGATGCCTTCCCAAAAGTCAAGATTGTTAGGCAAATGCGTAAGGATGGCAGCAAATATTTTGGGCCGTATACAGATGTCAATGCGATGTGGGAACTGGTGGAGATTATTAAGAAGACATGGACACTTAGGACGTGTAGTCGTGTGCTCCCTAGAGATATAGGGAAGGAGAGACCTTGTCTCAATGCTCATATTGGTCAGTGTAGTGCGCCATGTGGAGCAAGTATCAGTCAAGAGGACTATGGCAAGATGGTGGAGGATGTCATCGCCTTTCTAAGTGGGAAGTATAGTGAGACGATTAAGCGACTTGAAGGACAGATGATGGCGGC
>JBOFEH010000234.1:0-24912 GCA_051647765.1 Cellulosilyticaceae bacterium
TGTATAAAGTTCATTATCGCCTAAAATTTTTCCAATCTGTGCAACTATTGCATAGATTGAAGGTTCCTCTGTAGATCCCGTAGCTTTTCCTGTGGTCAAATCATATTCTGTAAAAATAGCGCCTTGTTTCACTGCATTTTTAATCCATATGATGGTTTCTTCTCTTACTAATCCCACTTCTGCTAAATTAAGAACGATTTGTAAACTATCTTGCATATTAATTGTTTTATGAGCTACATACTCACAGTCTTTTGTGTTGTAAATACTTTTATAAAGTGGAAATTGGTCTGAAATATAGGCTTTTTGCATTAATTGTTTACTCTCTTGATAAATACTTTTCCACTCATTTCTATATTCCTCAAATTGTATCATGCTTTTTAATCTTAAAGCACTCAATTCAATGTCAGTATCTGTTTTCTTTGTTACAGTATTGTAGAGTGAGTAAATATTTTTTCCATTCACATTCTTATCATATAAACTCTTTTCAATATGTAGTGCATAATCCCTATATGACGTATCCCCCCAAACCTCATAAGCCTCCATCAAGATACTCATCAGTCTCATTGTCTCATATGCATTATTAGCAGCCCCCACCTCAACTTTGTTATGTACTTTCCCCATAATAAGACCATCTTCTTGCATCAAGTAATTTTCTATAAATCTCAAATATTGATCAAATTCTTTTTTGAATTCATTTTTACGTGCATACTCCATGTATAAAACAACTGATAGGGTATCTACCTCTTGTTGTTCTATAAGATTATTCATTTTTACAAAAGCGAGACATTCATTTTCATATTTATCATAATACAAATTATATGTATCAAACTCTTCTGCTCTATACGTACTACGCACTTGCTTTTGATAGGTTGCCAAGCTGGTTATTCCCAAAACCCCTAGCAAAATCCCCCCTATAATATATAAATTTTTCATTTTTTTCTCCGTCTCACTTGATTTTCTTACTTTAATATTATCATTTTATACACATAAAATAAATAAAAATATTGAATAAGTCAAAAAATAAGAGATATGACTTATTTTTTTAGTCATATCTCTTATTTTTAAGGTTTTAATTCTGCTTTACCCCAATTTTTGTTCAATAAAATCTGCTAACTTTTGAGCTTCTTTCTCCATTTGCTGCTTATCTTTACCTTCTATCATAACACGTACTAATGGCTCCGTACCAGATGGTCTAATAAGCACACGCCCTTCTCCCTTAAACTGTGCTTCAAGTTCAGCAATACACTCTTGAATTTCCAAATCTTCAAGATATGCATGTTTGTTTTCATTTTTAACTTTGGCATTAATCAGCACTTGTGGGAATACTTGCATAGCTTCCTTAAGTTCACTAAGTGTCTTCCCTGTTTTTTTCATAACATATAAAAGCTGTATAGCTGTGATGAGTCCATCTCCTGTTGTATTATAATCCAAGAAAATGACATGTCCGGACTGTTCTCCCCCTAAATTATAACCATACTTAAGCATTTTTTCTAATACATAACGATCCCCAACTCTCGTATGCACAAGATTAACCTCTTTTTCCTTAGCCATAACTGTAAGCCCTAAATTACTCATAACAGTTGCTACCATCGTATCTTCATTGAGTCTGCCACCTTTTTTCATATCCAACCCTACGATACTTAAAATTTGGTCACCGTCAATCATCTCACCTTTTTCATCTACTGCTAAACATCTATCCGCATCCCCATCAAACGCAATCCCGGCTTCCATGCCTCTACCAAGTACCTGACTTTGTAAGTCTCCCATATGTGTAGACCCACAACGCTTATTAATATTCGTACCACTTGGCTTATTATGAATTACTTCGACTTCTGCACCCAAACGTGCTAATGCTAAAGGCCCTACCTCAAAACCTGCACCATTTGCACAATCCAAAAGTACCTTAATCCCTTTTAAGTCTCCTGGAATTGTCTCACATACATGATTGATATATAATTCTATTGCTTCATGGTGATTTTCCCATGTTCCTACCTGCTCTCCCGTTGGAAGTGGAATACTATCTGCTCTCGCTACAATAATATTTTCAATCTCTTCTTCTAATTCATCACGTAGCTTATAACCATCTGAATTAAAGAACTTAATCCCATTAAACTCTAACGGATTATGGGAAGCAGAAATCATAACCCCCGCATCAGCCCCTAACTCTCTTGTAAGATAAGCGACTGCTGGTGTAGGAACTACACCTATACAAATTGCCTTTGCTCCTACAGAGCAAATCCCAGCTACTAATGCAGACTCTAGCATCGTACCAGAAATACGTGTATCTCTGGCTACTAATATTTTGGGTTGTTTCTTTGTTTCCTTTGTTAATACATAGGCTCCTGCTTGCCCTAAATGAAATGCTAATTGACCTGTTAATTCACTATTTGCGACACCTCGCACACCATCTGTACCGAATAATTTTCCCATGTTTTTCACTTTCCTTCTTTATATTATTATTTTTTTGGTTTATCTTATATTATTTTGTGCTTTCACTATGTTATAATACCATTTTTTTCCGTTTTAAACAAAACCTATCACAAATTATTGTATTCCACCTTTACCGATTCAATTCCTTTTATCATTTCTATTTCTTTCATTAGAGCATTTTTTTGTCTAGTACGCATTCTCACCCTCATTTTAATTTCTAGCCAATCTCCATCTTCACCATATTGTTTTAACTCATAGCTCACTACATTTCCTTTTTTTTCTTCTATTAACTTCCATAAAATCTCAACACTTTCTTTGTGAGCAATCATACGTATGAGAATCTGTCCTCTAATTCCTTTTCCCAAGAATAGCCTTGTCTCTAACCCTATTAATACAAAAAGCACCGCACCAACAGCTAAATCGTATAAGCCACATCCTATGGTAAGTCCAATGGCTGATGTTACCCATAACCCCGCTGCTGTTGTGAGACCTTTGACTCCACCCTTGTTAATGATAATTGTTCCTGCCCCCAAAAAGCCTATCCCACTTACAACTTGGGCAGCAATCCTAGATGGGTCTACTGGCACCTTTGAACCACTGAAACCATATTGTGAGACCACCATAATAAGAGCACTTCCCAATCCCACTAAAAAATGCGTCTTAAATCCTGCATATTTAAATCTTTTTTTTCGCTCTAATCCTATTATGCCCCCTAATATTCCCCCTAGTAATATTCTAAGCAATAACTCTATACTCATATATTGCCCTCCCTCCTAAAAAGCTTTTTAAATTACTATATTACTTATTGATATTTTTTGCGCTATTAAACAAAAAAACTAAGGCTTTTTGCCTTAGTTTTTTGTTTACTCTATTTCTGGTATCACTTCCGTTACACCTTCCTCTTCGGTTCCCTCTGAAGGTGTGGTGGTTCCTTGCTCTGGAGGATTTGTCTCTTCTTCTACAATTGGAGGCTCTGGTATATGCTCTCCTTCTCCAGTATCTTTTTCATTTATACGTAATTTGAGTGTCAGTGGCTTATTTAAAATTTTAAGAGGTTCTGGAATAGCAATCTGCATCGGTATTGAGTATTCACCTGATTTTAAGCCCGACAAATTAACGATTGGTATCACTGTCTTAGGATCAAATACTAGAAGCTTTTCTGCTGTTCCTGCCAAAATCATCTTGAAAGAGTCTTGTAATATCTCATACTCATATGCAGGGTCTAAGCCTATAGTCTGGATATTCATCCCCTTAGTAGGTAATTGATATTCGTAGGTACTCTCCTTCTGAATCTCCACAGTAACTAATATTTTATCCTCAATATCATCAATACACTCTATCTCATCTGGCAAAATATAATTAACCTTAATAGCATCTGTCTGAATCATATTATCTAGTGCTATTGGTTCTAATTTAATAGAGTGGATATTATTTACCAGTTCAGCTTTACCTACTATTGTAATTTCTTTTGGGCTAATCAGTGTATTGGTCTGAATATATCCCGCTGGTAATGCTCCCTTAAACTGAGGTTCTAAAGGCACTCTCTTCTTAGTTCCTATAGGCATCGTAACCTGTGCAAATTGTGGTGACATCTTAATCCCACTCACTTCATTACCTTCTTTATCTAAAACCTTAATCTGCTCATTAAAACTGAGGACATCTTCTGAGAATTGATCCACATTAATATCTACAGAAACCTCTTGAATACTATCTACCTTACTCTTAGGTCCTGAAATTTCTATAGTTGATGGCTTAATAATAGGTGCTAAGTATTGATTACCCCCACCTCCTATAATATTAGGACTGATACGCTTTGTAACAGTTTTCTCTTTTTCAAAGACAATATAAGTTGTTTTGGGCTTCATTGTCTCTACTGTAACCCCAGCCAACTTAGGTTTAGCATCAAATGCAGCTACCCTCTCTGTGGTCTCTACATCATCACTTAGTGTATCAATATATGGTGTTAAATCTAATGTCACATCAATAAGACTTTTATTGGATTGAATACGATCGATTTCAAGTCGTGGACCTCTAACCGATACCCTTACTTTGGCATTTCTTAATTCCTCTTCATTCTGAATCACAAATCCTCTTGCTTCTAATTCACTCAGTCCCCTAATATTAACTGGAATATCCTTGATTTCTCTAGGTTGTAAAGGATTTTGAGTATTAATTACAAATAGCCATAGCATCGTAGCTAATGCAAGAGAAAATATTTTCCATGGAAGGTTTTGTGCAAAAAATTTATTCATTTTTTTGTCTTCCTTTCCATAGTACTAATTTCTTATCTTGCTTTTTCTTTTTCTTCTTTTGGCTCACAGATAAGACCCGTTTGAGCATTTCAGCATCTAGCCCTCTTTTGATATGGCCATTTTTAACGTAGGAAACAACTCCTGTCTCCTCTGATACAACAACAACAATTGCATCTGTGGCCTCTGAAATACCTATGGCAGCCCTATGTCTTGTACCCAAATCTTTACTTATTTCTAAGCTATCTGAAAGTGGCAAAAAACATGTGGCAGCTGCAATACGATTATTGCTTATAATAATCGCTCCGTCGTGCAACGGTGTATTTTTTTCAAATATATTAATGAGTAGTTGACTACTTACACTTGCATCAATTTTAATGCCTGTACGCTCAACATCTCCTAGCTTGGCATCTCTTTCAAATACTATAAGTGCTCCTGTCTTTACTTTAGCCATTTGAATGGTTGCCTTCACTACACTGTCAATCGTCTCTTCTGATAAACTCTCTACATTGGTTTCTTCACTACCACTTAGGAGAAACCCCATGAAACTTCCTCTACCAATCTGCTCTAGTGCACGTCTAAACTCTGGTTGAAAAACAACCAATAGCGCTATAGTTCCCACTGTAATTGTATTTGAAATAATCCACCATACAGTATGTAACTGTAAGATATACGCTACCATTGCAATAATAATAATAATGACAACACCTTTAAACAATGCCCACGTCCTAGTATCTTTAATCCACATGAGCAATTTATAAATCACAAATGCCACTACGAGTATATCTATAATATCTATTAATCCTATATCTGGTAGGCTTAAGAAATCTAGTTTATTTAAGATCTCCATTAGAGTATCCAAACATCCGCAACTCCTTTTACTTTAATTTTTTTTATTATATCATGTTTTTTATTGAAGTGAAATAAAAGAGACACTAAAAGTGTCTCTTGTTTAATAAATATCATTAGTTAAATGATTGAGATCTTCTTTGCTAGTCCTTGTATAGATTTGCTCTATTTTTGTTTTATTCGCATTGATTTTAACTTTTGGGATGACTCTAACATAATAAATATGCTCATCATCCTCAAAGTGAATAATTTCTGCTCTACTATAGTCTACTACACAAGATAAATACTGGATAATGATTGCTATAATTGCACTTAGTATCGTCATTAACACTAATATTAATACACTTAATTCAATTTCTAGCACCAAAATAGCAATCCCAAACCCTAATAAATTAATCACAGAACCTATAATAATCGCTACATAGGCAGCATAATCTATATTTTGTCTCTTGATGATAGATACCAAAATAAATACAATAACAAATACACCTAATGTAGCCAAAGTCTTTGGATTGAGTATGATATTATTTTGAATAAAGCCAAGAAGCATAAGGATAATCTCCTGCGCTTCCCCTACTATCATATTATTATTCATCATAATTGTAATTTGGATACCTAACTCATATGTAATAACCCCTATCATAATAGGCACAAGACACACCATACCGCCTACTATTGGTACAGCTATAGGAATAACATATGCTATTCCTAACTTCATAGCTATTATCGTTATGACCACCAAAAAACTTTCTTTTGGATAAAATCTGATAAACAATATGTATAAGGCGCCAAATACACCTATAGCAAGACCACCTAGCACCAAATTAAAACTCATTAAATGGACCGATATAATTCCCATCATAATCATAATAATCCAATGTGTAGGCATTACCATACTAATAATGGCTATGATAAACATCATATAAGACCTTGTTAAAATCTCTGCATATCCTATATTTAAATTAATTTCTAATACAGAATATAACACTATAATAAATTTTAATATACCTAGAATTATTTTTTGATAGTTTTTATATAGCTGTAGAATTTTCTCCCTGATTATGAGTACGCCTTCGTTTAGAACCATATTTTTCCCCCTTTTCTTTTTCATATAACTCTAGTTGTTCGCTAAGCTGATGATACTGTTTCATTCTCTTAACCGCTTGCTGATAGCGTTTTTTAGCTTGTCTAGTTGAAACCAGCGTATAAAACATCAATATACCTATTAATACCCCACCATATGGCAATACATAACCCATCACAATCTCTTCTAGTGTTGATGGCATATTCATGCCACTATTTATCCGAAGTAATAAATGCCCTACCATAATTCCCATACTGAGTATTAAGACTAATGCTCTGGATTTAAAATTACTAATATACACATAGTCTTCAGGATAGTATGATGTTATATGTTTATCTTTATGGGTATGATATTTATCATTAATCGCCATTTGGGTCATTATCTTTATTTTCTCTTCATTGACCATAACGTCTCACATCCTTTATTCTTTTTCGAAGTACCCTTCCTCATAACGCCCTGCACCATTCCACAAGAGCCATTCATTGATAATGGCATCATATGTTGCATCAATCTGCTCTCTTACCTGTGTTTCTGTATAAGTTTGATGAGGATTTACCCATGTAGCGGTAAAACTCTGAATCCACGGCCTAATACTGGCTCGTCTTTCATTTCTAGGAATGTCTTTGATAACGCTGTTTGAATATTGCATTGCATTAAGTAAAACATCATAGGGTTGCATATCTGGATAGGCTATCCCAAAAGACCCAGGTGCATAATGGGACGGATATACCATCGGGCATAAATAATCTAAATGTTTTGCTAATTCTTTGTAGTCTTGTCCTACAATCTCAGAGTCAATCTTACTTGTGATAATTGCACCAAATACATCTGCAGATATATATACGCCATAAGGTTTAAGATTTTGGTACATATACTCGGTGAATTCTGTAATAATTTCTGTTTTAGAGGGCTCTGCTGGTAAATCTACAGTTGTCGTATTCATGGTTTCATGAAATCTAATATAATCAAACTGTATTTCTTTAAATCCCACTTCAATAGCCTCTTTTGCTACTTCTAATAAATAATCCCAATTACGCTTATCATATGGATTGAGCCATGTATCACCTGCTGATGTTTTATAAACATTCCCTTGTTTATCATGTAGTAACCTTGAAGGGTCTGTTTTTGCCATTTGGTTATCTTTAAATGCAACAATTCTTGCTATAGGATAAACCTTTGCTCTATAGATTTGGTCCATTACTCCTTGAATATCTGATATAAGTGGTGATTTAGACACACATCCTAATTCATGAAGTTTTTGGTTATCTGTATTAAAAGTTAAATATCCATAGTCATTTTTTACGTCTATGACTAATGCATTAAGTTCTGATGTTTTTGCTAGTCCAAGTAAATAATCTAACTGTTCCATTTTATGAGCTGGTAAATATGCCCCCTTAACCTGAACAGGTAAAAGGTGCTCTCCATATGCAATTGTATCTTGTTCTAAATCAAATGATAAGGTTTGTTGCCCTTTATTTTTGAGAAATAACTGTCCCCAATCTTCTTGTAACTTCCCAGTAACAAGAAAGGTGCTTAGTATAAATGTTAGTACAAGTGTTAAAACCACAATACGTTTTTTTATAAGTTTTTGTTTCTTGTAATGATAATAGCTATTGTATGACTTGATTTTGTATTTTTTCACTATGAATAAACACCTCTTTCATCCATACACTGTAAATTATACCATATTTACTTTTGTATGACGATATCCTGTTTTTTATAATTTGTAAAATATTAAAAATTCACATAAACATAATCATTTATCAGTATTTCCAATTTGCTACCTTTACAATCATTATCCCTTACATTCTACACTAATTTGATATATTTTCCAACTTTTTCCACGATTTTATATCTTTTGTTGTATCTTTATCGGTCCTAGCAATAATAAAACTATATAAATTAAAACTTTACTATAATATAAGAAGAGGAGCAACTTCTATATCTGAAGTTGCTCCTCTTCTTATATTATTTATTCATTAATTGGTTTCATTGTTGGGAATAATAATACATCCCTGATTGAATAAGAATCAGTTAAAAGCATAACAAGTCTATCCACACCAATTCCAAGTCCACCTGTTGGTGGTAATCCGTACTCTAAAGCTGTTAAGAAATCTTCATCGATTTCACAAGCTTCATCATCACCGGCAGCTCTAAGTTCTTCTTGATGTTTGAATCGTCCTCTTTGATCAATTGGATCGTTAAGCTCTGAGAATGCATTGGCATGTTCACGGCCTACGATAAATAACTCAAAACGCTCTGTATAATCTGGATCTTCTGGTTTACGTTTTGAAAGTGGTGAAATTTCCACTGGATGATCTGTAATAAACGTTGGTTGAATCAAGTGTTCTTCTACATAATGCTCGAAGAATAAGTTAAGAATATCACCTTTTTGATGATGTTTTTCAACTTCAATGTGATGTTCTTTTGCAAGTGCTCTTGCTTCTTCTACAGTATTAACTTCTCTAAAGTCAACATTACCGTATTTTTTAACAGCATCTAACATAGAAATACGCTCAAATGGTTTTTCAAGGTCGATTTCTACGCCGTTGTAGCTCACAATACCTGTTCCAATAACAGTATGTGCTACGTGTCTAATAAGCTCTTCTGTAATGTCCATCATGTCGTTATAATCTGCATAAGCTTGGTAAAGCTCAATCATAGTAAACTCTGGATTATGTCTTACTGACATCCCCTCATTACGGAATACACGACCAATCTCATACACACGATCAAATCCACCTACAATAAGGCGTTTTAATTTGAGCTCTGGTGCAATACGCATAAACATATCGATGTCTAAAGCATTATGATGTGTTACGAATGGTCTAGCTGCTGCTCCCCCTGCAATTGAGTGAAGTACAGGTGTTTCTACTTCAATGAAGTTTTTATTATCTAGGAAGTTACGCATCTCACGAATAATCGCACTACGTTTGATAAATGTGTCTTTTACTTCAGGATTAACAATAAGGTCAATGTATCTTTGACGGTATCTTACTTCTGTATCTTTAAGTCCATGGTACTTCTCTGGAAGTACTTTAAGACTCTTAGAAAGTAAAACGACCTCTTTCGCACGTACAGAAATCTCACCCTTTTGTGTTCTAAACACAAGGCCCTTGATTCCTAGTACATCTCCAATATCATATTTTTTGAACTCAGCATATACTTCTTCACCTAGTTCATCTTTTCTTACGTATGATTGGATTCTGCCATCTTGATCTTGGATGTGAACGAATGATGCTTTACCCATATCTCTTTTAGCCATGATACGACCAGCAATTGATACGATTTGACCTTCGTAATCATCAAATTTATCTGTAATCGCTTTGCTATGAGCTGTTACGTCATACTTAGTTATCTTGAAAGGATCTTTCCCTTGTTCTTGAAGTGTTGCTAACTTCTCAAGACGTACTCTTTCTTGCTCATTTAAACTTTCTTCGCTTACGATATTTTGTGTATTATCAGACACGTTTCTTCCTCCTCTGTTTGTTTCATTTATTTAATTTGAGATGCTTAATACTGTATATTTATCAGTACCGAATTCTGTATCAACAGAAATAATGTCCCCTACTTTTGAACCAATAAGTGCAGAACCTACTGGAGACTCATTTGAGATTTTACCTTTCATAGGATCAGCTTCTGTAGACCCAACGATTTGGTATTCTACTTCTTCATCAAATGTTTCATCAAAAAGTTTAACTCTATGTCCTGGTTTAATGATATCAGCAGAACCTTCTTCTGCATCAATTACCTCTACATTTTTAAGCATTTTTTCGACTTCAACAATACGTGTTTCAATCTCTGCTTGTCTATCTTTAGCTGCATCATATTCTGCATTCTCTGATAAGTCACCTTGTGCTCTTGCTTCTTTTAATTCTTGTGCTACTTCTTTACGCTCAACGTTTTTTAATTGCTCAAGTTCTGCCTCTAATGCTTTAATCCCCTCATATGTGAGTAATATTTGTTTATCTGCCATTTGAAATACTCCCTTTCTAAGCACGGTACACCCCAACTTACTAACTTCGGGTGAAGTAGTCTGGTTTTATAATTTCACAATTATACCCCACTTACACACTCATTGTCAACTTTCCTAAGGTATATACCCGCTTGATACTTATATCTAAGTGTTTTATTTTTTTTCGTAAATTTCTTTTTGAAAACCCTTCACTATAGCACATTGCTTCTAGTAAAGGGGTCTGTACTTCGTACCCATCACATAGTATATCAAAACCTTGCCATATACTAGGTAATACCCCTTGGAAAGTAATGTCTCTTTTATCAATAGTTCCTAATAAATCAACATAAATACTTCGGGGACAACACAGGTGCATATAGTGATGACCTTGATTGACATCATAAATCACATCTAGTGCTTCCATCCCCTTCCTACCTGGAGGGATTACTTTGACTTTGATGCGATGACTTTCATAAATCTCTCTGGCCACCTCTGAATACATCATCGGCATCTCTGTAATAATTGTTAGACTTGTAATCTCTTGTAACAACGGAATAATCACATCTAATGTATCATTAAATCTTCCTGCAACTACACCGACTCTTACATACATGGTTTCCTTCTTAACTAAGTCATATTTTGTAATATACTTCAAAACAGGATAACCTAATAGTCTTCTCATAAAATTACCATTTATGACCTTAAGTTCCTCAAATACTACCTCATCTTCTATTTCTGGACAAACAATATACCGTACATCTGACCTTATCAGGTTGTTTTCTAGCTTTGCCCAAATATTGGGTGTCATCTTATCCTGTCTCAAACAAATGTATATATTATAATAAGCCGTTTGTAGTACTTGTTCCTCACTTATATAAATATTTTTAATCTTGGTACGGATTAGATTATCTTTAACTAGTATTATATTAGCCTGTGTAAAATATATGCATGCTACTTTTTCCATATGCTCACACTCCTATTACTATACGTTATTCAAATAGGATAAGCTATATGACTAATTAGCCTAATGCTTTAATGTGTTTTTCACAAGCTTCTAATAAAACTTTAACATCTTCTAAGCTTTGAACGCTTGTCATTTGCTTTCTAAACTCTGCAGCACCTCTAATCCCTTTAATATAAGCCATAAGATGTGCTCTCATCTCTTTCATCCCTATGTGTTCGCCCTTATACTCAGCTAGCATGTGTGCATGTTTAATAATAATATCTTTGCGCTCCTCAAAAGTAGGTTCTGGCAATAATTCCCCTGTCTCTAAGTAATGTACCGTCCGCTTAAATAGCCATGGATTCCCTTGTGCTGCTCGTCCAATCATGACTGCATCACACCCAGTATGCTCTAACATTGCTTTAGCATCTTGTGGTGACTTGACATCACCATTTCCAATAAGTGGGATATGTATGGCATCTTTTACAGCCTTAATAATATCCCAATCTGCAGTGCCGCTATAATACTGCTCTCTTGTCCTTCCATGTAGTGCTAATGCACTAGCACCCGCTTGCTCTATAATACGTGCTACTTCTACAGCATTGATACTGTCCTCATCAAATCCTTTACGAATCTTGATTGTCAAAGGCTTATCAATAGCTTTAGCAGTTTGATAAACAATTTCTCCGATAAGTTCTGGATTTTTGAGAAGTGCTGACCCTTCACCATTTCTAGTAATCTTAGGTGCAGGACATCCCATATTAATATCTATAAAGTCCACATCACTCTCAGCTACTTGTTTTGCCATTTCACTTACAATCTTAGGGTCACTCCCAAAAAGCTGTGCCCCTACTGGATGTTCTTTGGGATCTATATAAAGAAGTTGATTTGTTTTACCACTTTCATATAAGAGCCCTTTGGCACTTACCATTTCAGTATACAACATGCCACAATCAAACGATTTGCAAATCAACCTAAACGGCAAGTCGGTAATACCTGCCATAGGTGCTAAAAACACATTATTGGGTGTTACTACTTGACCTAATTTCACTTCTATCATCCTATCTATTCTTATGATATATCTTAGTAAGTCCTTTTAATGTTAATAAGCCATCATAATCATCTATTACAGTTGTTCCGTCTTTGATAATTTTAGCAAGCCCCCCTGTTGCAATAATTTTCATATCAGGTGCTTGCATTTCTTCTTTTACTTTATTAACAATATACTCTACCTGGCCAATATAACCATATACAAGTCCTGTCTGCATACTTGTAATGGTATTTTTGGCATCTAAAATATTTTTTGTTTTTCTAATCTCTATATGTGGGAGTTGTGCCGCTCTTTGCCACAATGCATCTGCACAAATACGGATTCCTGGAGATGTAATAGCCGCAATAAGCTCACCTTTGTGATTGACGATATCATAGGTCGTTGCTGTCCCAAAATCTATTGCCATACAAGGACCACCTGACATTTCATATGCAGCAACACAATTTGCAATACGATCTGCTCCCATTTCTCTAGGATTATCTGTCCGAACCGCAATACCCGTCTTAAGTCCAGGCCCTACAATCATTGGCTTCATTCCAAAATAACGTTTAATACTATTACTTAATGAATACATAATATCAGGTACTACCGATGCCATAATGACTGCTTTAATCTGTTCTTTACCAATACCTTTTTGACTAAGCATACCTATAATTGTGACACCATATTCATCAGATGTCCTTGGTGTCTGTGTCGTTAATCTAAAACTCGCAACAAGTGTCTCATTCTCCATAACACCCATTACAATATTGGTGTTTCCAATATCCATTGCAAGAATCATCATATTCTCCCCCTTTTCTCAAATTTTAATATTCACCTTGAAAAAGCAGATACTTTTATTTAGTATCTGCTTTTTCAAGGTTCTTATAACTTCTTCATTATATATGAAACAACTTGCCTTTGCAACCAGCTATCCTTTATCCTAGTAGGGCCCTTGCAAAGTCGCCCGCTTCATTTCCATGCTTTTGGACTACCATTTCAATGATTTGTTCCTGATTGTAACCTTTTCCCTGTAACAACACAATTTCTTTTACGATTTTACCTTGTTCTGTGCGATAAATCATGTACCAAATTTTGAGGGATTTAAGGAGTTCCTTTTGCTCTGTTTGGAAACGTTTTACTTCCAAAACACTTCCTATATCATCTACAAAAACATCATCCTGCGCTGTTTGGTCAATATAAATATTCCCATCTTCGTAAAAACCAACGCTTATAATGCCCCCCACTTTTTCTGCAATTTGAGCAACTGCTTCTATTAAATCTGCCTGAATAGATTGTGGGATATCTTGAAACTCTGATTCAAAAAAGTATTTATGCTCGTAAGGTGATACGCAAATCACTAATTTTTTTTCCATAAGGTATTTTCCTTTCTGTCTTATGTGTTTTTATATATAGCCATAAAGCCCTCTTACCGAAACTTCTCCTGAATGGATCTCTTCTATAATACCTTGTTCATTTCGTATTAATAAGGCCCCTGTATCTGTTATATCTTCTACTTTAACACATCTTTGTATTTCTTGTTCTATTAAAATCACTTGTTTGCCTAATGTCAGACAACATTTTTTGTAATCTTCTATGAGACCACTGAGATTACCTTGCTCTTTAAAGCAATCATAGGCCACTTCAAAGTACCTTGCAAACATCTCAATAAGCTCTATTCTATCATAACTATGTCCACTACATAGTTTAAGCGAACTTGCATGTGGTAAGTCCTGGCCAAACACCTCTGTATTCACATTGACTCCTACACCAATGACCACATAGTTGATTATAGGGCCTTGCATGCCCATCTCTGCCAATATACCACATACTTTACGCCCTTGTACAACAATATCATTTGGCCACTTAATCTCAGCATCTAGTCCTGTCAATTCTCTAATCGCTCTACACATACTGAGCCCTGCTACAAGTGTAAGCTGAGAAATAGCCTGTGGTGAAATAGCTGGTCTTACAATAAGACTCATCCATACCCCTTCTCCATCAGGAGAGTCCCACACACGCCCTAGCCTACCTTTTCCTGCAGTTTGCCTATCAGCTATAACCAATGCTCCCTCTATAGCACCAGCCCTAGCCCATGTTTTAGCATAATCATTGGTTGAACCAATCGTATCAAAATAAGTTATGACTTGTCCAATATAAGCAGTACTTATTTTGGCTAATATAGTTTGTTCATTATACATCCTCACATCTCCCCTTACTCTGTTCTTTAGTGTTTCCAATTATCTCTATCTCCACACAGTAAAATACTTCGCAGTAGCACTTTACTACAAAAGAACAAAGAGGGTGTTTTTCAACACCCTCTTCACTATTATTCCTCTATTGATGATTCAGTCTCAACAACTTCCTCTACTTCATCTACTTCAAATAGTTTAAGCTCTTCTACGTTCTCCTCATCAATTGCTTCACCTTTCATGATTTTTCTAAACTCATGTCCAGTAAGCTTTTCTTTTTTGATAAGTACTTCTGATGCTTTATGGAGTACATCCATATGTTGTTTTAATAAATCTCTTGAGCGAACATATGCACTTTCCACAATATCTTTGATAGATTGATCAATTTGAGTCGCTACATCTTCACTATAGTTACGTTGATGATTGAAGTCTCTACCTAAGAATACTTCTTGTTGTTCATCTCCATATTTGATTGGTCCAAGCTCACTCATACCATACTTAGTGACCATATCTCTTGCGATTTGTGTTGCTCTCTCAATATCATTTGAAGCACCTGTTGTAATGTCTCCAAATATAATTTCTTCTGCTGCACGCCCACCGAGTAATGATACGATTTCATCTAACATCTTAGATTTTGTCATATACATTTTGTCTTCTCTTGGAAGTGGCATTGTATAACCACCTGCAAATCCAGTTGGAATGATAGAAACACTGTGTACTGGATCAAGATTTGGTAAGATCTCATGAATTAATGCATGACCTACCTCATGGTAAGCTGTAATCTTCTTCTCTTTATCTGATACAATATGACTTTTCTTTTCTGTTCCTACAGTAATCTTAATGAATGCTTTTTGTACTTCTTCCATATCTATAGCACGTTTGCTATGTCTTGCTGTAAGAAGTGCTGCTTCATTCATAAGATTGGCAAGGTCTGCCCCTGTAAATCCTGCAGTTGTCTTAGCAACAACTTTAAGATCAATATCTTCGTTAAGTGGTTTACCCTTAGCATGTACTTTAAGGATAGACTCTCTACCTTTTACATCTGGTCTGCCTACTAAGACCTGTCTATCAAAACGACCTGGTCTCAAAAGTGCAGGGTCTAAAATATCTACACGGTTTGTAGCAGCTACTACGATAACCCCTTGATTTACACCGAAACCATCCATCTCAACAAGTAATTGGTTGAGTGTTTGCTCTCTTTCATCATGGCCACCACCAAGTCCTGCCCCACGTTTTCTACCTACTGCATCAATCTCATCAATAAATACGATACATGGTGAGTTCTTCTTTGCTTGTTCAAATAAGTCTCTTACACGTGATGCCCCTACCCCTACAAACATTTCAACGAAATCTGAACCTGAAATGCTGAAGAATGGTACCTTAGCCTCACCTGCTACTGCTTTAGCAAGTAATGTTTTCCCTGTACCTGGAGGTCCTACTAGTAAAATCCCTTTTGGAATCTTAGCCCCAACCTCTGTGTATTTTTTAGGATTTTTGAGGAAGTCAACAAGCTCTACAACTTCTTCTTTTTCTTCATCTAGCCCAGCAACATCTTTGAATGTTGTTAAGCCCTTATCATCAATAGTCATTTTGGCTTTGCTCTTACCAAATGACATCACACGGCCTCCACCGCCGCCTCCTCCTTGCATTTGCTGCATGAAGAATACCATGATAAATATGAACATCCCTAATACAAGTACAATTTGTAAAATACTAAAGAACATATTAGGTTGAGTAACAGATGTTTCCCATGTTGCTGCTGCAAACTGTTCTTGCGGTAAGTTGAACATATATTCAGTGAATGACTCTTTTGCAGTCACTACTGTTGATTTTGCCTCGCCGTTTTTTGGTGTAACTGTGACATAAGCGTTAGTATCATCATATTCTATATGAACTTTTTCAATCTCTTTGTTCTCAATTTGTTTAATCACTTGACCAAAAGTCTTTGGTGTTGGTTGTGACATAAATGACTGATTTGCGCCAAAAATAACTGCGATAAATAGTATGGCTACTACAATCAAATATAAGGTGCTTCCTTTAAATTTTCCTTTCAATGCACTATGCCTCCTTCCTGCTCCATCCTACTTTTTTTAATCATTAACCGTTATTAACTGCAATATATGGTAAGTTTCTGTATAGTTGATGATAATCTAATCCATAACCAATTACAAAACTATCCGGAATTGTAAAGCCTACATACTCTACCTCTACATCTACAACTCTTTGTTCAGGTTTATCAAGCAAAGTACAAATCTTAATACTTTTTGGATTACGTCCAATTAAGATGTTTTTTAAGTAGCTTAGTGTACGTCCTGAGTCGATAATATCTTCTACAATAAGCACTTCTTTGCCCTCAATAGGTTCATCTAAATCTTTTACAATTTTAACAACCCCTGTACTTTTGTACTCATTTCCATAGCTTGACACTGCCATGAACTCCATTTTGAGTGGAACAGAAATTCTTTTAGCAAGGTCTGTCATAAACATAACCCCACCCTTTAAAACACAAAGGATAACAATTTCTTTCCCTTCATAATCTTTAGATATTTGTTCACCTAACTCTTTAATTCTTCTTTGTAAGTCCTCTTCACTAATAAGTGTTTCTAGATTTAACATAATCCCTCCTGCAACGTATGTTCTTTTAAAACTGTCAACTCTAGTATTTTTGTTGTTTTGTCAGTCACATAATACTTGCTATTTAATCTTGAGCCTATAACCCATACTATATCCTTTCCATCTGCAATCATTGGTATAGTATTTTTTAAATGCCCTGGTATTTTTTCATCTACAAAAAACTTTTTAAGTTTTTTAGTACCTCCAGGCAAAGTGATTTGATCTGAAGGTTGACGGTTCCTGATTTGCAAGCTGTCTTTTATTTTATCATAATCAATATATTTAGTATACATGTTTTCTTGCCTTTGTTCAAATGTTTTAGACGTTACTAAATCCATGTGAATTGTCAGAAAAGGCTCATGGATACGGGTTTTTCCCATTTGTAGCGGGTACGCGTACTCCGCCATTTCTCCCTCGTCCTGAAAATGAAAAATAAGCTGATTACGTTCATTGGTCACAATCATTTTATAGGGCAAATTTATTTTTTTACCAGCTTGCTTATTGAGTAAGGTTGTAATACTCATCAAATGTATTGTGGTCATTTCTTTAGTATGTCCTAAAAGCCGAGAAATAGCTTCTAAAAACAACCTTTTTTGTATATACATTTTTTCCTTTTGAACCATTTGTTTATCAAGTACCACTTGTCTTGTTTGGACCACAGCTACCTTTTCAAACACTTCTTCTGTATATTGTTTAAGAAAGGCATTAGATTCATCATAAGACTGGGACTGTCTCGCCATAGTTTTGACAAAATTAGGATTCAAATGTTCTTTTATATAAGGTATACATTCGATTCTTAATTTATTTCTTGTATAGATTGTTTCAAAGTTTGTTTGGTCTTGCTTATAGTGAATCTCCCATCTCTTACAATAATACTCAACTTCTTCTCTCGTTAATCCTAAAATTGGCCTTATAATCTGTCCTCTTTTTGGAGGAATACCTCTAAGCCCCTGAATATCTGTCCCCCTAATAAAACGCATAAGCATTGTTTCTGCCTGGTCATTCATATTATGTGCTGTTGCTATTTTACCACGCTCATTTGTTAAAGATATAAAGAAATCATATCTCACCTTCCTCCCCGCCTCTTCTTCTGTCATGCCCCATAACCTTGCTAACTCTTGAATTTTGCAATACTTAACCTGACAAGGAATCTTCCACAAGCGAGCTATCTGTTCTACATAAGCTGTATCTTCATCTGCCTCTTTGCGTATACCGTGATGGATATGTGCTATCTTTAAGCTAATATGATAGGTCTCTTGATATCTATTTAAAAAATGTAGGAGCATCATCGAATCAGCTCCACCTGAAACACCTACTACAATCTCATCTCCTGCATCAATCAATTGATAATCTTTAATATACTGTTTGACTTTTGCATCTATCTCATGTGTCATAACCGTCTCCCTTCGTACATCTTTACTCATATCAGCTAATATTCTACCACACTTTCATATAACGTCCTATTATTCTTACTGAGTGCAAACCAAATAAAATCCCATGGAAACTTCCGTGGGATTTTATTTGATGCCTTAGATAAAGTATACTATAGATGTTATGACCAGCATGGTCACACTCCCATAAAAAAACAAATCAATCCACTTTTGTTGTTTGCACTGTTTTGAGGCTAGATGAGGTGTTTCTTGTCCTATAGGATTCGTCTTCATATAATTCCCTATAATATAGTTTGCCTCACTTGCTAGATTCATACGTTGATGAGGCGGCTCTTTTTTTAGCAAAAAGACGGCTTTTTCATACCAGTCATCCTCTCGCCCCTTAATAACAACTTGTTTATTCATGTTACATCCTGCCTTATTGGTGTTTTTTAAAGTGTGCCACCCTTACTTATTATTATTCACCTTAGCAGATTTTTTATTATCTTTTCCATATTTTAGCCACTACTACTGTCATATCATCCTCTTCTCCAATACCTAGTAAGTCTTTGCTTTTCTGCAATAAGTACTCTGCTACATATTGTGGACTCCCCCCACCTGCTTCTAATATAAAGTGTTTAAATGTCCCTTCTTTTCCTAACACATCACTTTTTGTAGCTAATAAGCCATCAGTGACCATAATCAACATATCCCCATCTTGAAGCTGCATTTTATGAGTTTCTATCTCTATTTCTTTGACAATCCCAACTGGCAATGAATCCCCTGCTACAGAAAGCACTTTGCCTTTACGCAGAACAAAACTTGTTGCAGCACCTGCCTTCAAAAACTCTGCCATCCCCGTTTGTGAATCAATCATTGTAACATCCATTGTCGAAAAGCTTTCATGCTCTGCCTTTAAAAGCAATGTGGCATTAATGAGTTTTACAACCGTTTCCTTTTCCAACCCTGATGCCATAAAATCTTCAAGCATCTCTATAGTTGCAGTGCTTTCTTCTTGCGCTGCATAGCCACTTCCCATTCCATCTGCTAAGGCAAGCAAGTACTGTCCATCCTCTAGTTCCATAAAACTATGCACATCCCCACACACCTGCTGTTTGGCCCATGCCGCCGCTCCAGCTGTCACTTGGTATTGATTAGCCTTAACAAATTTATACATACACCCTTTTTCTTGGCAACTATGCTTTTCTAATTCAACCTTAATTTGCAAAGACGCTTCTATAGTATCTATTATTTTCCGGGAAATATCGTGGTCTTTTTTACAATATGGTGTATACACATTAATCTCTATTTGCTTATGGTCATGCTCTAACACGATGACTTCTGTAATCTTAATTCCTTGAGCCCGCAATTTTTCTTCTAGTTCTTTTTCTGCATCTTTGTTAAATTCAATATGTTCTTCTACGTCACTTACTAGCCCTTCCATCGTCGTTGCAATCGCTCTAAGCTGCTGTGCTGCTAAATACTTACTTTCAACTAACTTATTATGCCAAAATAACTCCATTTTTTTCATATCTAATTTACAAGTTAATACAGCTGCAAAATTCTCTGCTACCAAACAATTTTTCTTAAATTGTTCCGGTATATCCCCCTTTGTAACATAGCCTCTTTCTAATGCTCTTGTAATGAGCTGTTCAGACACTTTGTAGGTTTTAGGGAGATCTTGTTCCCAACAAAACTGTCTCATAGAGCAACCCATACATGTTTTTTCAGCTGTTTCTCTAATCATTTCTTCCTTATCCTTTGCTGATAAGTCCAGCTTAGGTCGCTCCATCTCCTCCAATGTCTTACTTAGACTTTCAAAAGCATTAACCACATGTTTCATCCGCTCTGTAATAATGTTTTGGACACGTAAGAGATGTGTTTTTTCATTTTCTTCTATGCTTTTTTGGTTAAACCAATGGCTAAATCCAAAGTAATTTTTGGGGATGACTAAAGTAATCATACTTCCGCAAAGATATGCACCTACTATTTGCAAATCAACCCTTCCTCCATTAAAAATACCAAACCCTAGCATAATCCCTATACCCATTCCCCCAAAAACGCCCATCCTACCTATTGGAATAAATAGTCCACCTAGCAAACTTGCAATCCCATAGATGGTCACAAACTGGGTAGGCATATATTTGATTAATACCAATACTGTACCTATCACCACTGTGGTGGTTACACCGATATTTAACCCCCCTAGATAAATCACAGCACCAATAATCATAAACGTTATCATATCCCTTAGATAAATTTCTTTAAAATAAGGCACCTGAATATACAAATCTACCATTCCCGCTAGTACGCACCCTAATAGAACCATCATTCCTATAGATTCTTTGGTGGTAAGTGGCGTTTTTCGACTTTCTCTCAAAATCACGATGCTTCTTGTAAATAAAATAACAAGACTTCCCCCAACTATAGCTTCTAAAACACTTATTGTCACATTATAAGGTGTCATACCCTGAATCCAACATACAACAAGATTAATCCCCAACATGACAACGCCCACACAAACTGCCTGTTTCCCTGTGGTAACGCGCTGACCTCTTATGCTGTAATAACCGGCTATAAGTGCTAATCCCCCTATCATTAAAAGATATTTCATAATCCCTAAATCAAATGTGCCTAAAGATAGCAGGCCCAATACCGCAAAGGCACTTCCCGCTAATTTCAGTTCTTTATAGTACAACAGGCTTCCCAAAAAACTGATACCTATCGTATAGAATGTGCCATCAATTCCCACCCGTGCACAAATAAATGCCAAAACACATAACCCTACTTCACTCCAGCGAATTCCCCTAATATTCAATTTCGTACTTTTTTCTTTCGTATGTATCATTTTTTCTTCCCTCCTAAGCTGACTTTATTATAGAAGAAAAAATGTAATTTTTTTGTAAATCTGTAGGACAAGCTCCAGAAAAGTTTTAGACAAGATTATTCATATTTTATGATAAAGTTCAATTTACTTTCATTAATATTAATGTTACTATATCTTTGTACTTTAAATTTGAAGGAGATTATATAATGGAAAATAAATTAATCGCTATCGTAGACGGTAGAGAAGTTCGCGAATCTGATTTACATGCACTAGTTCACAATTTAGGTCAAAATGCTGCACGCTTTGCTGGTGAAGGCGGTCGTGCACAATTAGTTGGTGAGTTAATTTCTGGAGAATTATTCTACTCAGATGCACTTGCAACTGGCTTAGACCAAGATGCAGAATTTGTTGCTGCTGTTGAAGATATGAAAAAATCTCTTCTTAAACAATACGCACTTAACAAACTTCTCAAAGATGTTACAGTATCTGACGAAGAGGCAAAAACATACTTTGAAGGACACAAAGATGCATTCAAACCACAACCAACTGCTAATGCAAGTCATATTTTAGTTTCTACTGAAGAAGAAGCTCAAAATATCCTTAAAGAAATCAACGAAGGATTATCTTTTGCAGATGCTGCAGCTAAATACTCTTCTTGTCCATCTAAAGAGCGTGGTGGTAACCTTGGTCAATTCTCTAAAGGTCAAATGGTTCCTGAATTTGAAGCAGCAACTTTCGCTATGACACCAGATCAAATTAGCGAACCTGTTCAAACACAATTTGGATACCATATCATCCAACTTCACTCATTAACAGGTGGAGATGATGTGGAATTTGATGCTGTAAAAGATCAAGTAAAACAATACTACACATCTGTAAAACATAACGAAATCTACAATGCAAAACAAGACGAACTTAAAGCAAAATACACTGTAGAACTTAAATAATAAAAAGACGTAAGTTTCGGGACACATTGTCATGTTCCCGCAACCTACGTCTTTTTTATTACCCATAATATCTGGTATACAAGTCTTTATATATTTCTAAATGTAATTTCTCATCAATAACAATACGTCTTAGTAGTTCTACGATTTGGGGATCTTTAATATACGCAATATGCTGCTCATATTGTTTAATCGTCATCTCTTCTGATCTGATGTTTTGCACCAAAATATCTCTAGGGCTTCTCATGTAACTAATGTACTGTGGGGTCCAGTATGTTGGGGTCCCCTTTCGGATGCTCCAATATCTAGAGTCTCCTCCTAATAAGATAATCATTTCTCCCAATATCTCAAGGTGTCGTTTTTCGACTTTACTAATGGCATCTACTGTCTCATAAATTTCTCTAAACTGAGGATTATCTAAAACCAATCGTTGATACTCATATTGATTAATCGCTGTCATTTCGGAATTCACACCTGCATAATCATCTAATATCAGTTTCAAATAAGCTTTGTTAGGCTCTTCAACACCTATTTCAGGATAAGGTAATTCCGCTCCATAAGTTTGCGTTCCTTGTACCTTAGTTACCCCCACTGGTGATTCATCCATATATAAATCACTTACATTGATAAATTCTTCATTGCCTTTGGCATATAAGCTGTGCATATATTGAGTTTGTATTTTTTGCATACAATAACCTCCTACAAATGATGCTACCTTATTATATGCCATAATTTGTAAATTGGTTAGTATTATTTAATATCCTGTTACTTCTTCATTTTTGATAATTTTGCAAATAGAACTTGTTCCTAATCTTGTAGCTCCTGCTCCAATAAATGCTTCTGCATCTGCTATGGTTTTGACACCCCCAGCTGCTTTGATTGCTACTTTTTCGCCGACATTTGCTGACATCAACTTAATATCTTCTAATGTAGCACCACCTGTCCCCATTCCTGTAGAGGTTTTGATAAAATCTGCACCAGCTCTTGTCACAACTTTGCACATCTCTATTTTTTCTTCTTCTGTTAAGAAGCATGTTTCAATAATCACTTTGAGCACCTTATCACCAATTGCTTGCTTGATTGTACGAATCTCATTTTCAACTTCCTGGTAGTTATGATTTTTGACATAGCCCACATTCACAACCATATCCACTTCAGCCGCACCATTTGCGACTGCATCTTGTGCCTCGAATACTTTTGTAGCCGTTGTCTGATACCCTAACGGGAATCCTATAACAGTACATACTGCAACATCTGCCCCTAGGTATTCATAAGCTTGTTTCACATAACATGGTGGGATACATACTGATGCTACTTGCATCTGTCTTGCCTCATCACAAATTTCTCTTATCTCACCCCATGTTGCAGTGACCCTTAAAAGTGTGTGATCTACTGTTTTTAAAATATGTTTCATATGATTTCATCCTTTCATCTTTACCATTTTTCTTCTATTATTATACTTATTTTCCAGTCCAATAGATAGGTCAAAAAGCTTTTAGTAAAGGGTTATGTTTTATGGGTAAATCATGTATAATTAGTATATATTTACTGAATAGGAGGTCTATTATGAAAATTAGAAAGAATTATTTTTGGGGCTTAATAGGATTTGTTACAATTGTGGTGCTATTAATCATATGCTTCCTATTTGCTACAAATCGCTCTTCCTCTTCTACTAATTCACAAGCACCCCAAGTCTCTGAAGCTAAACCATCTAAAGCACCTGATTCTTCGGAGTCAACAACAACTCCTTCTGACACCAGCGAACTCGATACTTCTTTACATACTCAAACAATGACTCTTCTTCAATCACCAGCCTATAATACAATAATCGATAAAAGTGCCGACTTCTCTGCTGTTGATATTTATTTAGACGGCAACCTGCTATCAATCTCAGATAAACCTTTCAAATACAAAGGACGTCTATACTTGCCGTTACGCCAAGTAGGTGAATCTCTAGGCATTCAAATTGATTTTAATGATGCGTACAAAGTTGCCATTGCACAAAGCACCGAGCAACGTCTCGAAATGCCTCTGAAGTATACTAAGGCTGTCCAAATCCCCTTAGCTTACTCTGATTTGGCATCTACAGTTGCTATTGATAATTTTAATCCTGAAGTATCTGTTGTATTCTATAAAGAAAAAACTTATCTTCCTGTTCGTTTCACTGCTGAAGCACTGGGCTTTACAGTCAAATTCGACGAAAAAGATAATGCTGTTTATTTTACTTCTCCAACTTAATTAAGCGCACAAAAAAAGACCATCACTTGTAGTGATGGTCTTTTCCAATAAAAAATGGTCGCTGCAGGGCTCGAACCTGCGACCCCCTGCTTGTAAGGCAGGTGCTCTCCCAGCTGAGCTAAGCGACCATAAGTAGCGGAAGAGGGAGTCGAACCCCCGACACCATGGGTATGAACCATGTGCTCTAG
>JBOFEH010000235.1:0-26657 GCA_051647765.1 Cellulosilyticaceae bacterium
CTATTTATTTTTGTATGTCAATTTAACATTTACTTAATAACTCTTTTTATACCTATGATTGGTTTTCCATATTCTAATTCACTCATTTTAATACCTGTTTTAGCAGTACTTGCATGAACAATTTCACCTTCTCCTGCATAAATAGCAACATGGTCAATATGTCCATTAAAACCATAAAACACTAAGTCTCCTGGTAACAAATCACTTTTACTTACTTTATATCCATTAGAAGCATACTGGGATCTAGAACTACGTTGTAATTCAATCCCAAAGTTTTTATAAACTTGGCTGGTAAACCCTGAACAATCTACACCTCTTGTTAAACTATTCCCTCCGTATACATAAGGATTTCCGAGGAATTGTTTGGCATAGCTTACCACTTCTTCTCCTAAATAAGTTTTTTCTGGTATAGATTCCTCTGCATCTTCTTCTACTACCAATTGATTTGCTTCTGTACGTGTATATGGAATGGTTGCTAAAGGTAGTTCATCTACTTGTGTTTTATAGATATATCCTTCTACATCATCTATCTGAACAAGATACCAATTATCAATCATTTCTATTGCAAAAATCTCATCTTCTTTACTGAGGTACTTAATGATATCCCCATCTTCAGATGCTTGATCTCTTACTTTTGCCTCATCTACAATAATCTTTGTTAATGTTCCTTTATCTGCTCGTTCCTCTTGAACTGTTTTATCGGCTTCAATCACTGGTTGTTCTATGTATGATGTTGAAATAGTCTGTAATACTTCTGTCAGTTCAGTTTCTGTCTCTATTGGTTCTGCCATAACAGTTTGGCTCATAGCAACTGTTGCTAATAATGTCATTCCTATTATTCTCTTGACTGTCATACTGGACCTCCTACTATCTCACGATTTTATTTATTAACTATTTGTTACATACTTATTATACGATTCGTAATACAAAATGTCAATATTTTATTAATTCTAACCAACTTCCTAGCTTATCCTAGTTTTTTTATATTAATTTTGCCTCTTTATTTCTAGCAAAAAAAGAGCAAGGACTAATTAGTCCTTACTCTTTTACAACTTTATTAAATTTATTAAGACTGTTACTACAGTTGTTTTTTAATTTCTGCAGCTAAAAGCTCTGCTTTCGTTCCAATAATAACTTGTAAATTTGCATTATTTGGACGCATCATTCCTGCCGCGCCTAATGCTTTTATTTCTTTTTCATCTACAATTGTAGAATCTTTGAGGGTAAGGCGTAAACGTGTAATACAAGAATCTACATCCACGATATTCTCTTTACCACCTAATTTTTCAATATAGAGTACTGCTAATTCACTTAAGCCTTTGTCTCCAGTACCTTCTGTACTTGTATCTTCTGTGTCTTCTTCACGCCCTGGTGTAGGAATATTAAATTTCTTAATAAAGAATACAAACAGTAAGAAATAGATGACTGCAACAAGCAATCCTATTGGAATAATCCAAAGTCCATTTGTTGATAATCCCATATTGAGTACATAGTCTAAAAGTCCCGCCGAGAATGTAAATCCATGTCTAATCCCTAATAGACTCACTACTGCCATAATAATACCTGATAATACTGCATGTATTCCATAAAGTACTGGTGCTAAGAACATGAACATAAATTCAATAGGCTCTGTAATCCCTGTCAAGAATGCTGTTAAAGCTACAGAGAATAATGCGCCACCAATTGCTGCTTTATTTTGTTTTTTGGCACATACATACATAGCTAATGCTGCTGCCGGAAGTCCAAACATCATGACTGGGAAAAACCCTGCCATATAAATTCCTGCTGATGGGTCTACAATACCTGCTGCAATATCTTGAGCAAAGTAACGGTTAAGATCACCTGTCGCACCATTGAATTCTCCTAAGTTAAACCAGAAGAAGTTATTGAGTACATGATGTAGACCTGTTGGTAACAGAATTCGATTGAGAAAGGCAAATGTAAATTCGCCAATTCCACCACTATTAGCTGACCATTCCCCAACAGTATTGAGCATATTTTGGATTGGTGGCCAAATATATCCTAATGCACCACCAATTAAAAGTGATGTCACCCCTGTAACAATAGGAACGAAACGTTTTCCACCGAAGAACCCTAAAAAGTCTGGCACTTTAATGGTGTTAAATCTATTGTAGAGGTTTCCCGCAACAATACCTGCAATAATACCACCAAAAGCATTTAGTTTAATCTCTGGATTAATTGTAACTGCTGTTGTATCTAAAATTAAATAACCAATTGCACCGGCAAGTGCTGCAGCACCATGGTTCTCTTTTGCAAGTCCTATGGCAATCCCAAGTGCGAATAACAGCGGTAAGTTATCAAATACTGCTCCACCAGCTTTACTCATAGCATGTAGAAACATTCCAAAACCTTCTGTATCTACAAGACCAATGGCTGACAAAATATCGCCTTGTCCAAGTCTTAACAATAATCCAGCAATTGGAAGTACTGCAATTGGAAGCATTAATGCTTTTCCTAATTTCTGTAATTTACCAAAAATGTGATTCATTCGTGACTCTCCCTTTAGTATTTATTTGAATAGTAGCATAAACATTACTTATTCGTCATTCATACAAGACTATTTATTTTTAACTTTAATAATCGTAGATTCCCCTGCTTTAACATCCCCTACTAATGTTTCTTTGATTTCAACTTGATCCATTGTTGTAATAATACATGGTGTAATAATTGGTTTTCCTGCAGCTTGAACTTTTGCTAAGTCAACTTCTAATATAGGTTGTCCTTTTTTTACCTCTGTTCCCTCTTCAACAAGACGTTTGAATCCTTCACCTTTTAACTCTACCGTATCTATCCCTACATGAATGAGTAAATCAAATCCGTGTACTGTTTCGATACCTACGGCATGATTTGTTGGGAAAATCTGAGCAATTTTTCCATCACATGGTGCTACAACTGTTCCTTCTGTAGGAATGATTGCTACACCATCTCCTACCATTTTTTCTGCAAAAACAGCATCTGGTACTTCACTTAAAGCAACTGCCTTTCCTGTTAATGGTGCACATACTTGAATCCCTTTAAGCTTGCTTAAAAATTTAAACATATTTTTTCCTCCTAAAATTAAAAATAAATAGACTTGTTGTGTTTGAGTATTCGGACAAATAAACTGATGCTATATGCACCAGTTTATTTGTCTGAACATATTCAGGTTAATTGGATGAGTTTTTCTATATCCACTGTTAAAAAACCTATCATATCCTCTGTTAAAATAATACCTTTTTGATCTTTAACAAACTCTGCAATTTGGTAGGCCACACGAGAACTTTTTCCTAGCTGTTTTTTTATAGTTGATTTCCCTTTAAAGGTCACAGATTTATTAGCATTAGCTACTCTAAAAAGCAATCTCAGCCCTCTTAAAAACTCTTTACTGCTTGTACTACGTGTCTGTATTTTGATATCAAATTCCTTTTCTATCCTATCAATACAACCTTTGTACAGCCTCGTAAGAGTCATTGTTTCTTTAATGCTCTTATTTCTTCTAGCAGAATAAAGGTGAAGGGCAATAAAGCCCTGTTCTTCTTCGCCAAGCTCTATTCCTAGCATTTCTTTCACAAGGATTCCTGCCTCTATAGCCACTTCATACTCTTCTCTATAAAGCGAAATAATCTCATCAATAAAAGGGTTTTCAATAGATATTCCTATTTTAAGTCGCTCTACTGCAAATTCAATATGCTCACAAAGCGCTTTTTCACTATTTTCATTAAGTATTCCTAGTTGCTTTTCTGCTAAAGTTACAATCATTCTAGTCACTTCTTGAATTGTAGCTAAATCATCTTTGTGCTCTGGAAACGTTACATGATGCTCCTTAGGGTCAATTTCATGGAATACTTTTTCAATACTATAACTTTCTGTAATCATATCACCTGGCTTACGGCCGAAACCGACACCTTTACTCACCAATACGACCTCACGTTGTTGATCCATTGCAAGTACAACATTATTGTTATAGATTTTATTAATTCTGTACTCCATGATGTCCCCCTTGTTAAACTGCTAGATTTGCTTTAGCTTCTCTTGTATCAATACTTTGTACTTTTTTTCTTACCTCTAGTATGGCTCCTGCACTTACAGATAATTCATCAATACCCATTGCTAAGTAAATTTCTGTAAGTTCTGTATCTGCTGCCGACTCTCCACAAATACCTACCCAAATACCTGCTGCATGAGCATTATCTGCTACCATTTTAATACTTCTTAAAATAGCTAGGTTATGTGTATCATACAAATCTGCAATTTTTGCATTCATACGGTCTACTGCTAATGTATACTGTGTTAGGTCATTTGTCCCAATACTAAAGAAATCTACCTCTCTTGCTAAAAGGTCTGAAACAAGTGCTGCAGCTGGTGTTTCAATCATCATACCCACTTCAATATCATCACTTACCGCAATACCCTCAGCTAAAAGCTCTGCTTTGACTTCTTCTAAAATTACTCTAGCCTTTTTGATTTCTGCTACTGTTGCAATCATAGGGAACATAATCCCTAGCTTACCATACACACTTGCACGTAGAAGCGCTCTAAGTTGTACTTTAAATAATTCTGGTTGATCAAGACATACTCTAATTGCTCTATATCCTAAGAATGGATTTTCTTCTTTAGGAATATTTAAGTATGGAATCTCTTTGTCGCCACCTACATCTAGGGTTCTAATGATGACACGATCTTTCATAGATTCAAGTACTTTTTTGTAAGCTATAAATTGCTCTTCTTCTGTTGGCAATTGATTTCCATCCATATAAAGGAACTCACTTCTAAATAAGCCAACGCCTGAACCATCATTTTCGAGCACAGCTTCTACATCTGAAGGACTCCCAATATTGGCACAAATCTCAATTTCCACGCCATCTTTTGTGATATTGTGTGTGCCAATAAGTGCTTGTAATTGTTGGCGATACGCTTCATATGCTTCTTTTTTTACAGTCCACTCAGCAATCATTTCTTCTGAAGGGTTGATATAAATGTCACCACTCTTACCATCTAAAATGACCATATCTCCATTTTGAATTGTTGTTAAGGCATTTTCGAGGCCAACAACTGCTGGAATTTGCATTGTTCTTGCTAAAATTGCTGAGTGAGACATTTTACCACCATCTTCAGTAATAAAACCTTGAACATATTTTTTGTCCATTTGGATTGTATCTGATGGGAATAGATCTTTTGCAATAATAATTGTAGGCTCACAAATATCTGCAATTGATTTTTCTTCTTTCCCACTTAAAATGCCTATGATTCTTTTTGAGATATCTTTAATATCAGCTGAACGCTCTCTCATATAAGCATCTTCCATAGATTCAAAAATGCCTGCAATAACAACACTTGCTTCTGATACCGCATATTCAGCATTAACTTTATCCTGCTCAATAAAATAGACAACTTGATCATGGAAGTCTAAATCTTGCACAAGCATTTTATGTACTTCAAAAATACCTGCATGCTCTTCTCCTACTTCTACAAGCGCCTTTTCGTATAATGCTGTTAAAACTTTTTCTGCTTCTACTTTTGCATTTTCAAATCTAGCGATTTCAGCTGCTGTATCACTGATGATTTGACGACAAAGCTCTTCCTTTGTCGTCTCTTTAATAAATACTTTTGCTATTGCTATACCTTTTGAAGCTCCGATTCCACTGAGTACCATTGATTCAACTCCTACCTATTTTAATAACTTTGGATTAATGACTTTCAATTAATGCTTTAACTGCTTCTGCCGCTGCATCATCTTCTGATGAAACTGTAACTGTATCACCTTTTTTTGCACCTAATGCAAGTACTGCTAATAATCTTTTAGCATCTGCTGTTTTCCCATTACACTCTAATGTAATCGCTACACCAAATTCACCTGCTTTTTTAACTACTGCACTCGCTGGTCTTGCGTGTAATCCTGCTTCACCTTGAATTGTTGCTGTTAATGTTGTCATATTAAAATCCTCCTGTAAAATAAAATTTCTATTTTATATTTTGGCTTATTTTTACTTGAAATATTACTACTTTTAATACATCGTAGTTATCTTTATTGTGTAAATAATTTTCTGAAAATAAAAAAGGCATAAACTCCCACAAAAATTCTCTACCTTAACCAAAGAATTTTGAGACAGTTTATGCCTGATCGTATCAGTAACACACCGTTTGGTATTAAATTACAATATCAAGAAACATCAAGTAAATATAGCATTTTTGATATATATTATACGATAATTATAATCTAGCAGCTTGCATTTTGTCAATAATGTAAATGAATTGTTTTTTAAACGACTTGAAACTATGCAAGTTCACTTAACAACTCTGTTGCTGCATCTTCATCAAGTACAATCACTACGTTTGGATGGAATTGTAAAACTGAAGCTTGTACGCGTGGTGTTACTTTTCCTGTAATCATTTCTCTAATGATTGGTGCTTTTCCTTTTCCACTTGCTAATAAAAGAATAGATTTTGCACACATAATTGTTCCAATTCCCATCGTAATAGCTTCAGTTGGTACTTCTTCAATAGAGTTAAAGAATCTTGCATTGTCTGCAATAGTACGCTCATCTAAACTTACACGATGTGTAATTGGCTCGAATACATCACTTGGCTCATTAAAGCCGATATGTCCATTTGAACCAATTCCTAACACTTGTACGTCTACACCACCTGTAGCTCTTACAACTGCATCATATGCTTTACTTTCTTTTTCGCTATCTTGTGCCATTCCATTTGGAATATGTGTATTTTCAACATTAATATCTACATGATTAAATAAATTATCTTTCATGAAGTAATCATAGCTTTGATCATTTGTTTTTTCAATTGGGAAATACTCGTCCAAGTTATATGAAGCAACATTTTTGAAAGTAATTTCTCCAGCTTTATTCATTTTGATTAATTCTTGGTACATTCCTACTGGTGTACCACCTGTTGCTAACCCTAAAATAGGGTTAGCTTTATTTTTAAGTACCTCTGCAACAACTTGTGCGCCTTTTTTGCTCATCTCGTCGTAGTTTGATGTTACATAAATCGTCATATTATTAAATTGAACTGTTTTCATAAATTGTTTTCCCCTTTGCTATTGTCTTCAAAATAGTAATGTTTTCATCAAAAATAATAATATCTGCATCTTTGCCTGCATCTAGTGTTCCTTTAAACCCATCTACCCCAATCACTTTGGCTGGATTTAATGAAGCAAACTCGATAACTTTGGCTACAGATAAGTCTGTGTGTGCAAGAACATTTTTAACAGCCTCATTGAGTCGTAAAACGCTTCCTGCTAATGTGCCGTCTTCAAGTCTAGCACTATTTTCATTCACAATGACTTTTTGGCCACCTAATGCATATTCACCTTGTGGGCAACCACCAGCACACATGCAATCTGTTACAAGCACAAATTTATTCGTATCAGCTTTTGTTTTTGCAACTAACGGATATAAACCTGGATTGATATGAATTGTATCACATATCGCCTCACAACTTACATCAGAAGCCAGTGCCGCACCTACCACACCTGGATTTCTATGATGAAGTGGTGTCATGGCATTGAATAGATGTGTTGTATGTGAAATCCCACATGCAATCCCCTCCATTGCCTCATCAAATGTTGCTGCTGTATGTCCCATTGATAATGTAATATCTGTCTCCGTTGATATTGTCTTAATAAAGTTTTTTGCACCTTCAATCTCTGGCGCAATACTTACCACTTTAATAATATCTTGGTAGCTTTTTACAAAATCAATTTCTTCTTGCCCTGGATTGACTAAGTATGCCGGATTTTGAGCACCTTTAAATGCAATATTAAAGTACGGCCCCTCCATATGAACACCTAATACCTGTGCCCCATTTGTTCCCTCTGCCTTAACCAGTCTTGCAGCTTCTAGTGCTTTAATAATTTCATCTTTACTCATTGTCATTGTTGTTGGTAAAAACGATGTGACACCATTTTCTTTTACACCTTCAGCAATTTTAGTAATTGCTTCTGTTGTCCCATCCATTGTATCAACACCTGCATAACCATGAATATGTATATCAACAAATCCTGGCGAAATAAAGCTTGCTTTAGCATCAATTGTCTCACTTGCTTTGTCTAAAGCTTCTTGCTCATCAACAATACCAACAATTTTCTCATCAAACAAAATAGCTTTACCTTCTAAAATCTCACCATTTAATAAGATTTTCCCATTATAAATACACTTCATTACGTTGCCTCCTTTTCATAAAGAGTAGATGCCCAGTGGGACATCTACTCAATAGGGTACACTATAGTTTTACTCTGAACCAACGTATTAGTCAATGATTTCAATAACAATTTCTGTATTTTGTGCAAGTGTATCATTATCAAGCCATAATTTATTAAGTTTCATGACATCATCATAAACACCTGACACCTTATCTCCATTTAGCACAAATTCGCGGTTTGCATTTTGGCTATTTGTATAGTTAACCTTTACTTTTGTTCCTCTTACATTCATTTCAAAGCTCATTGTTTCAAATGGAATAGCTAGTGATGGCTGAATCCAAATTCCTTTATACTGTGGTTCAATACCAAATACAAATCGAACAAGTGTTTTGAATGCCACGTTTGAACTACCTGTTTGCCAGTCTTGCATAGATTCACCATCAATTTGCTTCTCTTCGTTAAATCCATATGAGTTTGGCATAACGTATGGTGATACAGAAACAGTCTCATGTGTAAATGGTAAGCTCTTGCTGAACTCATCCCACGCTCTAGCTGTTTCACCCATTCTAAAGAGTGACATAATGCCAAATGTACTTGCATGAATATAGGCTGCACCATTTTCCGCTGTACCTTTTGGAAGGTTTGGAATACGCCCTACACCTGGAGTTCCTTTTTCAAAGTGTGGTTCGAATGTCTTGAGTCCATATTTTGAAGTCAAGCGATCATATGCCCCCAAAATTGTTTCTTTAATAGACATATCTTTGTCATAAAGTCCTGCAAGTACCCAGAACGCATTAGATGTAATCCCATCACGAGACACATGATCTGGATCTTCATAACTACCTACTAAGTAGCTTCTTTCATCTCCCCATCCATGAACAATACGTTTGTCCCCTGATTCATTTTGAACAACTGCATATTTAAGAAGTCCCTCTTCAATTTCTGCCATAGCTTGTTTGTACTCAGAGATTTTATCTGCATACAGTTCTTGATCTAATAATGTTAAAAGTTCCATCATTTCATGACAGTTTTGGTATACCTGAAGTGTTGCCATAACAGATACCCCTGTACCATATTCTCTATCTTTACGCTTACTTACTCCAAGACCATCTAAGGCATCATTCCAGTCACCATATAACGCACACACACATTTTGTGAATTCATGGTCACGGTTTTTAAGTAAATAATCCATAATTTCAAACATGTGTTGAAGTACTGAGCTTTCACGTTCTAACTTCTTAGCAAGATGTGCTTTATCATTGTAGAAGTCATAGTATCCACAAGTTTCTTTTAAGAAATCAAAGTCTTGTGTAAACCGTAAATAAGTGCTAATAGTAGAAATCACCCAAACCCCTTGATCAATGAAAGGTCTAAGGTCCATATTTGGCGTATCCCCTTCAAATCTTGGAAGTGAGTATTGTCTTGGGCAACGTCCATCAGGTTGAATGAAGTTGAGTCCCTCAAGCATCTTTTCTCTTGCTACTTCTGGTTGCCAGAACACTAAACCTTCTAAAGCTTGGTATACATCACGAATACCGATAAGTGAGAAGTTAGATAGCTGAATATAGCCTTTAATTACTGAACAGAATTCTACTTGTTTTTTGAGATGCTCAAAGAATGCATTAAGTACTTCTTCTTTGATTTCCCCACCAAGACGTTTACCAAATGTTGCAGTAAGCCCTTGTTGACGCCCTGTTTCTACTGCAATAAGTTCTTCTTCAATAGCATCAATTGCTTCTGGACTTGGCACCTGAGCAATTGCCACTTCCATATCCTCATCTTCGAAGCAATATGTCATCACCACGTCAAGTCTAGCAGATGCTTTCGGTTCAAGGTTTAAGTGAATCATATCAGCAGCTACAGAAACTTCTGTAAAAGTGGCTACTTGTTTTGTTTCACCAAATGTTCCTGCATAAAGTGCTTTTGGTGTATGCAGTGAACTTCTCACACCACCTACATAATCATTTCTTGATGCTGTTTCCTCTACCTTAACAAGTGTAGCCCCTGCAGTCATTTCTATATTTCTTGTAAATACACCATAGTTAGGCGCCATCGAACCACGATCTCTCTCTTCATAAACTTCAATCAAGAAGTTATCAAGGTTTTGGCCTTCTTTTTTCGCAATCACATTAGATTGACGGAACCATCTATTTTCTGCACCTTCCATTACCGCATTTTTGAGGAAAGGATTAAAATAAGAAGACACAAATAACTCTTTGGCTTCATCAGCATTATTTTCCACCATGACTGTAAAGTACATTTTTTTGTCTGCATCTACAAATGTACGTACTGCAAATGTAACACCTTCTGCTTCTGTTACATAATAAGCACTTGCTTTTCTAAAGACACTATAGCGCTCAGCCACAACATCTGTCGCCATCACTGGTACTGAAAGAATTGGAAATACTCTATAGTTTTGTTCTCCCTTAAAGCCACCAAAGAATGCAATTTTTGGTTCTTGTCCTTCAGATGCTCTTAGATAAGGAGAGAATAATCCTTCATTACTATGAATATACCCTGAAGCGTATGCCCAATAGTTAAAGCCATTTTGACCAAATGGATAACGACAGTCTCCATCTTCTCTAGGAAGGGCTAAAATATTGTTATCTGAGATGAAAAATGCCTTTCCTGGCATTTCCTTTTCTTTTGCAAATTCAGGATTGTTTTTGAGTGCTGCATATTCTTGTTCAAATTGATTTACTTGTTTGATCAAACTCATTTTCACACCTCTTTATTTCAACATTTAATAGTATAAGATTATTTTTGATTTATCACACGAGTAGCCACTTCTACACCAAGGTAAAAGTGGCACTCTATAGGGTTTATTTAAAATAATTGTTTTGCTGGATTAAATTCAAAGTAGCCGTCACCAAAGATTGACTCTACCAATGCATCAAGTGTTACTTGTGTTAATCCACCTGTTACAACAACATAATCACAGTACTCTTCAAGTACTTTTGCATCTTCTGGACTTCTTGTCGCTACCCCAATAATTTTCTTAGTTGGGCAGAAATCTCTCACATATTTAAGTGTTTCAATTTGCTCTTCGAAACAGTATGCATTAACTGTTGTAAAGATGACAACATCAGAAATAATAGCAATATCACCCACTGATACCATTTCCATGTGTGTTGGTCTCCATGGCATAATCGCTTCTTTAACGTTATGATGGAATCCGTGTTTTTTAACAGTATCTTCAATAGAAAGCTTATCATATAAGTTAATCGCATCACTCATTACAAGACGTGCTGGATTTCCAAAGATAATCCCAAGTTTTTCTTTTTCTTCTAATTTAATTGGGAAATCAGCTTGCTCCCCTTTGTAAAGAATAAGAGATTTTCTCGCAATTTCATAAGCAATTTTGTCCCCATCTTCTTTGTTACAAACAGGTTCTGCTGGAATTTGCCCACATTTGTATTTTGCCTTATATTCTAATACACGAAGACATGCTTCATTGATACGCTCTTCTGATACACGTCCATTTTGAACACATTCCTCCATGAAATCTACATACCATTCACCTGCACATGTTGACATCAAGACATCACATCCTGCATTCATTGCTTCTACAAGTGGCTCTCTTTCGCCATATGCATCAAGTACAGCTTTCATAATAAGGTCATCTGTAATAACAAGACCATTAAATCCTAGTTCATTACGTAAATAATCGATAACTTTTTTAGACATTGATGCTGGTTTTTCACTATCTAATGGTGGGAAAATACCATGATGCATCATGATTGAATCTAAACCATTAGCGATTGCTTTTCTGTATGGTAAGAGTTCAACTTCTTCAAGACGTGCCATATCTCCAGGATGAACATCCATTTTGAAATGTGTATCTTCTTGAGTAAGTCTCATCCCTGGGAAGTGTTTTCCACAAGCAACTATACCATTTTCTTGTAACCCTTTAATAAAGCCTGTTCCCATATTGGCAACAACTTCAGGGTTGCTTGAATACATACGGTTATCTACTACTGGTACCCCATTTTTACGATCATAGCTGACATCAAGTACTGGTGCATAGCATACATCAATCCCTGCATAGCTTAATTCTTTTGCAACATGTTTTCCTTGCTCATAAGCCATTTCTTCATCATTTGCAAACCCCATTGCCATGTTCCCTGGGAACATTGTTGTTCCTTTATGGATTGCAGTAAGCTGCCCACCTTCTTGGTCAATTGTAATAAGAATTGGAAGACCAAAACGGTTCTCTTTTGCATGGTCTTGGATTCTTTGACACATATCATGAAGCTGCTCAATGTTTCTTACGTTTGTTCCTGAGAAGAAAAGGATACCACCTAACTCACCTTTTTTATTGGCTTCAATAAGTGACTCTGGAAGATCTTCATACCCTTGGTAGTACTGTAGAAAAGTTTGTCCAATCTTTTCTCTTAATGTCATCTGTTTAAAAACTTCTTGCACGTTAAACATAGTTTCCTCCTACTATATCAGTTTGTAATGTCTAGGCCTTACTCATCTATTATATCATGAATTTTTACCCATGATAAGTTTTGGAACAATACCCCCGCCTGGGTGTATTGTTCCAATGTTTACATCTTATCTTATAGACCTAAGAAGTCCATCATAATCTTACTAATTGCCTCAGCCTCTTCTTTCGTAGACATCTCTGTAAATACACGAATCAGTGGCTCTGTACCTGAGAATCTTGCAATAATCCATCCACCATTTTTAAAGTAAACTTTTGCCCCATCTTCATAACTTACTTTATCGATTTCAATACCGAAGTCTGGAAGCTTTTTATCATTAAATAATAAGTGTACGAGCTCTTGCTTTTTAGCTTCTGAGAATCGGTAATCTCCCTCGATCATCACAAAGCTACCGAATTGTTCATGGATTTCTTCCAACATTTCCGCAAGACGTTTGCCTGTTACACACATCATTTCTACAAGTAACCCTGCAGCAAAAATACCATCTTTTCCTTTGATATGTCCACGAATTGTAAGACCACCACTACTTTCTCCACCAATCACTGCGTCTGTCTCATCCATTTTAGCTGAGATATGTTTGAAACCAACTGGTACTTCATAACATTTTTGTCCAAATTCAGCTGCAATCGCATCTAAAAGGTGTGTTGTTGCAATATTTCTTACAACTGGACCATTCCATCCTTTGTATTTAAGTAAGTAGTAGTAAAGTAATGCCATGATATCATTTGGATGAATGAAGTTTCCTTGCTCATCAATGATTCCTAAACGGTCAGCATCACCATCTGTACCAATTCCAATATCGTATTTCTTCTCTACAACCATATTTGCAAGTCGTGCAAGTGTCACTGCTGTTGGTGAAGGTAATCGCCCACCAAAAGTTGTATCATGTCTGTCATGAATGATATCAACTTCACAACGACAGCTAATTAAAAGTGCTTGAAGTGAGTTTTTAGAAACTCCGAACATTGGGTCAACTAGAACCTTAAGTTCCTTGTCTCTAATAGCTGCCACATTAAGCATTCCTAATATCGTATCTATGTACTCATTAAATGGATTGATTTCTACAACCAAACCACTATTTTTTGCTTCTTCATAAGCCATCATTTTAACATCTTCTTTTGTAAGTGTTGCAATGATACTTTCTACTTTCTCTGTCACTTCTTCTGTAGCATCACGGCCACCAAGAGTGAAGATTTTAATTCCATTATACTCTGCTGGATTGTGACTTGCTGTAATAGCCATACCATAGTCATTACCATGTTTTTTGGCATAATACATAATGAGTGGTGTAGGAGAGATTTTATTGATCAATTGCACCTGTATGCCATTGCCTGCCATTACCTCACACACCCATTGTGCTGATTTATCTGACAAGAAACGTCTATCATACCCTACAACCAAGCCCTTTTCTGTCACATTCTCTTCCTTCATCATATTTGCCACTGCTTGTGCAACAAGTACTATATTATCCTTGATATATTCATCACCTATGATGGCTCTCCAGCCACCTGTTCCAAACTTGATCATTCTCCTATCTCCTTTAACTCTGTCATTAATGTAACTCCCAGCCCCAGATGTTAGCCTTTAACTGCCCCCGCAGTAAGCCCTTTTACAATGTATTTTTGTAAGAATAAATAGACAATCAATACTGGTATAACTACTAATGTAACAGATGCTGCCATCAGACCATAGTCAGTACCGAATTGTGAACTAATTTTACCTAACAATGCACAGATTGGCATCATTTCAGGCTTACGCATAATTGTTTGTTGTAAGAACAGGTCATTATAAGACCATAAGAATGTAAAGATTCCTACTGTAGCAAATGAAGGTTTTGAAATAGGAATAACAATTCTTGTAAAGATTTGCCATGGCCCACATCCTTCAACTACTGCGGCTTCCTCAAGCTCCATAGGAATACTTGCCATAAATCCTACAAGGATTGTCATGGCGAACGCCAAGTTTCCTGCGATTTGTGGTAAGATGATACCTGGATAAGTATTTGTAAGTTTAAACTGAATTAATATCATATACACTGGTACGATTGTTGCAAAGGCTGGGAATAATAATGCCCCATACATTGCCCCAAGAACCATTTTTTTACCTTTGAATGTGTATCTCGCTAATACATATGATGCTAGTCCTCCAAAGAACATAACACCAATTACTACTGTTCCTGAAATAATAAAACTATTTAAGTACGCTCTACCAATATTCATCTTAGTAAATGCTGTCACATAGTTTTCTAACGTTGGATTAACTGCTAATCCAAATGAATTAGACAAGATCATTGCCCTATCTTTGAATGAGTTATTGATTACCCAAAATAACGCATAAATTGTTGTCGCTGACCAAGCTAGAAGCACAAAGTGAATAAACACCTTGCTTATTGAGAATCCCCCAACTGGAGCTGAACTTTTTTTAAGTTTTTTCTCATTGATGTTAGCCATTTCATACCCCCCCTTATATCTCTTCTTCTCTAAGGTATTTGTTTACTACCATTGAGATTACAAGACCTAAAACTACGATTAATACTGCAATTGCACATCCATAACCAACACGTGAAGATTGATATACCGCATTATACTGATATGTACCTAAAAGATAAGTGGTTTCATATGGCATACCTTTTGGTGCAATAATCCATGCCATGTCGAAAATCTTGAGTGTTCCTGTAATGAGAAGAATTAAACAAGATTTAATCGTACCTTTTAATAAAGGAATGGTAATGTAAATAACTTTTTTGAATCCTGTAATACCATCAAGGTATGCTGATTCGTAAATATCTTCTGGAATACCTGCAATACCCGTGATAAAAATAACGAAGTAGAATCCTACATACTGCCAAACTGCTGGTAAAGCGATCATGTAAAGTGCTCTACCTTCACTAAGCCAAATTTGTGGTTCTATCCCAAACTTAGTAATCACTTGATTGAATACCCCAATATCGTACGCATAGAATAAGTTAAACATCAAACCAATTGCTGTTGCAGAAATAACAACTGGGAAGAAAAATACTGTACGATAAAACTTTTGGCCTCTTTTAATTGAATCTACAAATAATGCAAAGAGTAATCCAAGTCCCCCCTCAAATACAACTGTTACAATCATCATAATAAATGTATTTTTAATAGCTGTTAAGACAATAGGATCCTTAAACATTGTAATGTAGTTATCAAATAATATCCACTTTCTTGTAAGGCCTGCAACATCTTCAATAGCAAAGAAACTGTTCCAAATACTCATAAAGAACGGAATATATAGGAACCCAATTAAAAATAGTAATGCTGGTGCTAGGAAAAACCATATGATTTTTTTATTTTTATAAATCACCTTAAAGCCCCCTCCCTTTTTTGTTCGAACGAAGTCATATTCTTTAGAAAAGAATAACAGTTGATGTCCTAAAACGCTCAACTGTTATTCTTAACATCATTATCTATTTTATTAGATAGATTTTATTTATCTGTTATTATTGTTTTGCACTGTTTTCAAGTTTGATTACTTCATCCATTACAGCTGCTGGATCTTCTTTACCAGCTGCTAAACCTGGAACTTTTCCGAATAAGTAATCCCAAGCTGGTTTTTGTAACCAGTCATTAACTGGTGTGTTAGTTGATTTTGCTTGAGCAGCCATTTGACCACCGTTTAATGCAAGTGGAGAAAGACCTGCAACTTCACCAACTTCTGCTGCTGGAGCACCTGCGCCTGCTGCTTTAAGGTATTGACCGATTATTTCATTTGTTGTCATATGCTCAACAAATTTTACAGCTGCATCTTTTTTAGCTGGATCTTCCCAAGCTTTTCTTGTGATGTAGAAACCACTTGAGTATCCACCAACGATAGCTGAAGGATCTTTTGTGCTTCCTGGAGCTGCTGGAATTGGCATAACAACTGTGTTATCAACATCTAAGTTGTTAACAGCCCAGTTACCATCGATAAACATAGCAGCTTGTTTGTTAGCAAATGATTCTGTAACGATTGCATGTTGTGCTACAGCCGCGTCAGCTGGGAATGCTCCCATATCAGCGAATTCTTTGAAGTGAGCTAAACCTTTAACCCAAAGATCTTTAACTTCTTCAAGGTTTCTGTTTGCATGGCCTTCAGCACCAGCTTCTGCTAAGATAAAGTGCTCAATCCAGTAGTTTGGTACTTCACCAAGTGATACTGCAATTGGAGTAATTCCTTTTTCTTTGAATCCTTTAACTGCTGCAATTAAGTTATCCCATGTTGTAGGAAGCTCAATTCCATTTGCTTCAAAAAGATCTTTGTTACAGAATAAACCTTCGTAGAAACCACGAACTGGTACTGCATACTCTTTACCATCTACACATCTTGCTGAATCCATAGCACCTTGTGAAATGTTTTTTGCATATTCTGGGTACTCTGCTCTAATTTCTTCAACTGAGATAACTTTGTTTTGCTCAACTAATGGTTTAGAGTTGATATCTGTGAAGAAGAAGATTACATCTGGTTCGTTACCAGCTGCGAAGTCTGTAAGAATACTTGATTTCCAAGCATCGTTAGCTACTGCAGATTCATCTTGAATTGTAACGTTTGGATTTGCTGCTTTGAAGCTTTCAATCCCTGCTTCATACGCTGGAGCTGTTGGATCTGTACCACCGAACATAGATACTGTTTTAAGAGTAACTGGTGCAGCTGGTGTTTCAGTATCAGCTGGTGTTGTTGTGTCAGCATTATCTGTTGTTGGAGTAGTTGGAGCTGTTGTATCATCTTTACCACAACCTACAAATACGCCACCTAACATTGTTGCTGCTAACCCTAATGCAAGAACTTTGGAAAATTTTTTCATAATAAATATTCCCCCCTGTTTTCCTTTTGACTAGTAAATACCCTCTTCGTACTTACCAGTATGTAATATGTGCTAGTAGGTTATCTAGCTTGACTTTATTATAACACTCAATTTTGACAAATCAAATATGTATATTTTGTTTTTTATTGTTCAAACTTGCTTATATTATTGCATTTTGTATGACTTTTTTGCCATACACCATATACCCTCTATATTATTTGTACAATTTTTACGAAAGACTTATGCAAAGCTCCTTAATTGATTTTAAAAATATCATTGATGACCAAGGCTTTTTTAGTGTATTTGTATATTCTTTGGGTGTCTTAGTACATTTTATTACGAAACTCATTAGGTGTAACATTGGCAATTTTTTTGAATATCTTAGAGAAATAAGCCGTATCCGCATAGCCCACCTGCTCTGCAATTTCATAAATTTTCATATTAGACTCTAATAATAGTTTCTTTGCTTGATCAATACGCACTTCGTTGAGCAAATCTACAAAGTTAGTTCCTGTTTGCTTCTTAATCACTTTACACAAATGCCAAGTACTTACAAACAGTTCATCAGATACTGTCTGTAAATCTAGTTTTTTATTATAATTGCGATGTATATAGTCAATAGCTTGTTTGACCAAAAAATGAACTTTTTCTCCTTCTAGCTCTTTTGCTTCCGATTCACTTTTACCAACAGTTGTATCCTCTGCAGCCTCTTTCAAATTCTCAATAGCAGCTACAATAGCCTCTTTAAGTTCATCTAACTTGGATGGTTTAAGTAAAAACCTCAATACACCTAATCGAATAGCTTGTTGGGCATATTCAAATTCTCTAAATCCCGTCAAGATAATAATTTGGATATTTTGATTTAAAGTCTTAATCTCATCAATCATTTCTAGCCCACTTTTCCTAGGCATTCTAATATCCGAAATAACAATATCGGGTTTAAGTGTTAGAATTTTTTCTACGCCTTCTTCTCCATCTTGTGCCTCCCCTATTATTTGACACCCTAGTTCCTCCCACGGAATAATGGCTTTCATACCTTCTCTTATAAATACCTCATCATCAATTAGTAATACTTTATACATAACAACCCCCTAAATTTCTTTGTCCTGATTCTTTGGCAATTTTAAACTAATACGCGTTCCTTGTTCTTCTTTACTTTCTATGACCACACCATATGCTTGTCCATACACTAACTGAATCCGTCTGTGCACATTGATGACACCAATATGGCCTCTTCCAGATGCTGCATCTTCTATACAGTTTTTATCTTGAGCCTCCAATTGTTGCCTAATCATCTTTAAACGTTCTTCTGGCATACCCACACCATTATCTATAATTCTAATAATCATCTCTTCTTCTTTTTCAGCTATTTCAACTCCTACATTTCCATACCCCTTAGGCTCTATTCCATGCGTTAGCGCATTTTCTATCAAAGGTTGTAATAACAGTCTTGGAATTTGATAATTCATGAGCCTGTCCTCTGCAGTAAGCTTAAAAGTAATACGATCACCATATCTCTTTTGGAGTAAAAACACATAGTTTTTGAGGTACTCCACCTCTTCCTTAATCGTTAAGAATGGATTCTCCCTTCTATCAATATTAACTTCCATAATACCGGACAATGCTTCTATCATCTCCGATACTTCATCTGCCTTACACATTCTAGCCTTCCAATTAATCATCTCTAATGTATTATATAGAAAATGGGGATTAATCTGAGTCTGTAATGCTTTCAACTCTGAGCTTTTAAGTGCTAATTGTTCTTTATACACACAGTTTACAAGATAATACATTCGCCTGCTCATTTTATTGAAAGCATTAAATACATAACCGATTTCATCTGTTCGGTCTGTTGAAACCTCTATTCCCATTTCCCCCTCTTCAATCTGATGCATCTTCTCACTAAGTAAATAGACTGGATAAATAACTTCCTTATAAAGCTTATTAGCAATCAATAAGAAAATGGGTAAAATACTAATACACAACATAAATATAAGTCGTGACATTGACCTTATTTCTTCTAATAATATGTCCTTTGATATGTATACAGCACTTCCTATTTGTAGATTTTTAGTTTCAAACATATTATAAATCACAGCTTCTTTTTGTTCTTCTTCCTTATATATGTTTCCTGCTTTAGGATTTTCAATTATGAAACGATTTAATTTTTGTTTACGTACATCGGATAGTGTCCCTACCGTTAACAATTCATGATATGCATTATCTACGAGATAGACTGCTTGTTTTGCCCCGCCCGACATCCCTGTATAATGTTTGAATATGTATTGAGGGTCTAATCTAAAAATAATTGTCCCACAATGCCGGAAATCTTCTCGATAATAGATTTTTTGTCCGATGTAAATTTGCCCTATTGAATCTACATAGTAGGCTGTTTTACCACTTTTCTCTAATTCTTGTTCTATCTTATAAAATATATCATTTTGCATAAAAGACTTGGTATCATAATAAGACGTCGCACGATCACCACTTACAATATAGCCCTTACCACTTTGTTCTGCAAATTGATAGGCTGCTAAATCCACATCCTGACGGGATAAAAGCATGGACATCAGAAACTTTTCAAGTTCCTGGTTAATTTCATAATCCCCTAATAAAATAATATTAAACATTTCTTGGTTCTCTGCTGTAGCATTGACTGTATCTGGCGTAAGATTCAATTGCTTAATGCGTCTATAATACTCCTCATTAATTTTAAATAAATTTGTATCATATTGTACTTCTGTCAAAAACTGTTCGAGTTCTTGCATTTTCTCACTAAAATATTCGCCTACAGTTGCCACCTCATTTTGAACAGTTTCAATGAAGTGTTTTGTAATCACCTGTTCGTAGTTTTTATATCCCACATACCCAATCAAAATCATCGGATAGAGTACCAAAAAAATAACAAATATAATCCATTTTTTTTTGATAGAAAGTGTCTTATATAAATATTTCGCTGACTTTTTCACCTTATGTCCCCTTTATTTATTAAAAAAAATCAAAAGAAAGTAATTACTTTCTCTTGATTATATCATGTTTTCTTATTTTTTAAAACTTTGTACCAAAATTTAATATTTACCTTCACTATGCAATGTAATTTCTACAATTTCTGGCAAAGCCCCCAATCTTAATGCAAATTTAGCTGTTCCAATCCCATTTGAGACGATCACATCTGTATGGTAAGATTTTTTTCTACCTGACAAAAATTCTATTCCAGTCCGTCTACTCACACTTCTCGGGGTAACATATCCTAAATGTTTGATAGGAGCAAACTGCCCACCATGAGTATGTCCTGCTAATACCAAATCAATAGGCACTTCTGGTCCTAATTGATAAACATATCTTGGATTATGGCTCACTAAAAGTACAAAATCATCCTCTTTTACACCCTTTAGTGTAGGTTCTAATATTTGCTTCTGTGTCCGCAAGTCTCCTACCCCACCAATTCTAATACGTTCAAACTCCCCCAACCATATGGCATCATTACTAATAGAGATAATTCCTGCTTTTTTCATAGCTCTCATGGTTTCGCCCAAGCCTTCTTCAACATCATGATTGCCGACTACTGCGTACGTACCATATGCTGACTTAAGATGACTTAACATTTCAAAACAGGGCTTAATGTATTTTTTACTAATCACATAATCCCCACCTAACAAAATCAAATCTGGTTCTAGGCCATTAATACGATTTATAAGATTTCTCATACGTTTTTTACGGATTGTTCGTCCGTAATGAATATCTGCCAGAAATATAATCTTAAAGCCCTCAAAACTTTTAGGAAGATTATTGCTTTTTACAGCATATTTTTTGACACGCTGTCTATATGGTTCTAGTAAACTATAGAGTACTAGACTTCCCACACTACAACCTAGACCTATTGCTAGTTTTTTCATTTCTTTCCCTCCTATCGTTTCACAACACAAAAAAGCTATTGCATTACACATAGTGTTTGCAATAGCTTTTTATCTATAACTAAATCATGAATTTTAATAAAAATACAAGTCCTACAATAACAGTTGGAATACTAATTTCTTTTGCTTTTCCAGCCGCTAACTTGAGTACAATATATGATATCACTCCAAATACAATTCCATCTGAGATTGAGTATGCCAGTGGCATCATAATAATTGTCAAAAATGCTGGGATTGCTTCTGTATAATCCATCAGGTCAATCTCTCTAATTGGCTCAATCATAAATAACCCTACTAACACTAATGCTGATGCTGTTACAGCTGGCGTAATCACCGTAAAGAGCGGTGCAAAAAATAGTGCTACACCAAACATCATGGCTGTTGATACTGCTGTAAGTCCTGTACGGCCACCTTCTGCAACCCCTGCTGCACTCTCTACAAAAGTACTTACCGTACTTGTTCCAAGACAAGCCCCTACGGTTGTCCCAATAGCATCTGCAAATAATGCTTTTTTGATATTTGGCACTTTGCCGTTTTCATCTAACATTTTGGCTTTTGTGGCAACACCTACAAGTGTTCCGATAGTATCAAACATATCCATAAATAATAGTGTAAACAGTACAATCACCATATCTACACTAAAGATGTTTTGCCACTCAAATTTAAAGGCTGTTGATGCAATAGATGGTGGTAAACTGATGATTTGTTCTGGCATAGATACAACGCCTAAAGGTATACCAATAGCAGCTGTGATAATCATCCCAATAAACAATGCTCCCTTTACATTTCTTACAAGTAAAATCCCTGTAATTAAAATCCCTAAAATGGCAAGCAATCCTGAACCAGAAACGATATTACCAAGAGATACGATCGTTCCGCCGCCCTCTATATGAACAATAACGCCTGCGCCTTCAAGTCCTATAAGTGCAATAAATAAACCAATACCTACAGATATAGCACGCTTAATATTCATCGGAATAGAGTCCACAATAGCTTCTCGTACATTGAATGCTGTTAATAAAATAAAGATTAATCCTTCTAAAAACACTGCTGTTAGTGCAAATTCAAAAGAATATCCCATCGTCAACACAACAGTATACGCAAAATAAGCATTAAGACCCATTCCAGGCGCCTGTGCAAATGGCAATTTGGCATATAGCCCCATAAGTAAGGTTGCTACAATAGCTGATAATGCTGTCGCTGTAAATACAGCCCCTTGATCCATGCCCGCCGCTGATAAAATAGCAGGATTAACAATTAATATATACGCCATCGTCATAAACGTCGTAACCCCTGCAACCATTTCTTGCCTTACAGTGGTGTTATTTTCTTTTAATCTAAAGTATTTCTCCATCATGTCATCTCACTTTCCGTCACTTTTTAGCCTCAACTAGAATAACACACCTTCTATTAAAACTCAATAGAAATGCGAACATTTTATGTCTACCTTTTTTAAATGTTCAATACTTTTCCCTCCTTGCAACAATGTGCTATACTAAATACAGTTTAAGTCAAAACCTTTTTGACCATACTAGACTTATAAATAATATGAATTTTCGAGGTATCTATGTATAATTATAAACTTCATTTAATGTATGATGGCACACGCTACCTAGGGTGGCAGAGACAAGCTTCTCATCCCGAGAAGACCATTCAAGGAAAACTAGAACACGTCTTATCTCTTTTATTTGAGGAAGATATCCAAATTATAGGTTCTGGTCGCACAGATGCCAACGTCCATGCGCGCATGCAAGTGGCCAACTTCCAAAGTAGCCGTTATCTATCTCCTACTCAAATCAAAGAATATATGGCTGAGTATCTTCCACAAGATATTGCTATCACTTATCTTGAGCCTGCTTCTGAGCGTTTTCACGCAAGATATAACGCGCTCTCTAAGCGTTATTGCTATACCATAGACACAGGTCTCTTCCAAAATCCGTTTCAACGTGCTTACAGTTATCACTTACCGGAAAACCTTGATGTAGAAGCTATGCGCAAAGCTGCAGACCACCTTGTTGGTACACATGATTTCAAATCTTTTACTTCTCTTAAGAGCAAAAAGAAATCTACTATCCGCAAAATTTTTACCATTGATATTGTAACTGATGGTGATTTAATCATGATTCATTACCACGGGAATGGCTTCTTGCAACATATGGTACGTATACTGACTGGTACACTCATTGAAGTTGGGACAGGTCGCCTTAGTCCTGATCAAATACCTACTATATTAGATGCCCAAACACGTAGTACTGCTGGACCTACCGTTCCTGCACACGGTCTTTGTCTACAAGAAGTACTCTATTAATTGATTAAAGGGGGGTTATAACGATGGAAATTTTTGAAATCGCTCACAAGAAAGAATTCATGGCTAAACTTCTTAAATCTGATTTATTCGACACATTTCAAGTTAGAGAGATCATCCTTCATACATCATTCAAATCTATCTTAGATGGTAAAACAAATACTGATTTTTATGATACTGATGAGCAAGAACACTTACCTGAATACCTAAACTGGCAACATATGCGCCCATACGTTTATCAACTCATTGCAGGCTCTAAGCAACCTTCTTATATGAAGATTGTTTTTGCTACAACACCTGAAAAGACTGCTCAAATTTCGGAGATTGCATCTACTTTCTTCCTTAATATTACTTATAAAGACCATGAGATGAGTTGTAGCACTGGTATCGCCTACAAAACTTTTACATTAGATAAGTCTGATGAGAAAACTTGGGATGATCGCATGAAACGTTTCTTATTAAAATACGATTTTATTTAAGGCTATGGATACTTTTACTTAGGGGGGATTCTTAATGAATTATTCTAAACTCGAATTAAGCTTTATTTGTCTATTCATCATGACACTTATCCAATTACTCGTTAGTCTATTTATCGTTCATCATTTAATCCTTATCATCTTGTCTTTTATAGCCATGCTCCTATGTGGACTTGGCTTATGGTACGTTAACAAACGAAAAAGAGAGTAAGTCATATGTCTTCATATGATTTACTCTCTTTTTTCTTACACAATCACCTAATCTACTAGATGAGGTAGTCTCCTAACAGGAAACCTTGAATTTAGTGGATAGGTTATTTTGTTTGTCCGCCCATTTGTTGTTCTTGAGCTTGGATCATACGTTTAACCATTTCTCCACCTACTGATCCAGCTTGACGAGCTGTGATGTCTCCGTTGTACCCTTGTTTTAAAGGTACTCCTAATTCAGATGCCACTTCTTGTTTCATTGATTCTAATGCTGGATTTTTCATCTTAAATTCCTCCTTAGATTGGATGAGATGTTTTTTTATAACCACCTTTGTGCGCTGGTTATAGTAGTAATATCTCCCGAATACGCATTGATTATTACAGTAAATATTCCCAGTTATATCTTCATAAATCATGTATAGTTTTTATCAATATGTATGTTATCTTCATAGTCTGTTCTCTTGAAATTGTGTTTTTATAGGTGTATGATAATGATGTTCGATTAATCTATCAAATTAAAACAAAGGAGAATTTAATTATGTCTAAACAAGGTACATTGTCTATTCATAGTGAGAATATCTTTCCCATTATAAAGAAATGGCTCTATTCTGACCATGATATTTTCATTCGTGAAATCGTTTCTAATGCATCTGATGCAATTCTTAAGTTCAAAAAACTATGTGAGATTGGTGAGACAACAGATACTGAAGGAACACCTTATCAAATTACAGTTACTGTTAACGAACCTGCCAAAACCATCGTTATTTCAGATAACGGTCTTGGTCTTACTGCTGATGAAGTAGAAAAATACATTACACAAATCGCTTTCTCTGGTGCTGAAGATTTCTTAAGCCAATACAAAGATAAGATGTCTGACGACCAAATCATCGGTCATTTTGGACTTGGCTTCTACTCAAGCTTCATGGTATCAGATATTGTAGAGATTGACTCACTGTCTTATCACTCAGATGCCCCTATCAAATGGACTTGTGATGGTGGTACAACTTATGAACTTGGAGAGGGAACACGTCAAACACGTGGTACAGATATCACACTTCATATTTCAGAAGAGAGCAAGGAGTTTTTAAACATCCACACACTCTCTCAAATCACTGAAAAATACTGCTCATTCATGCCTGTACCAATCTACATTGTAGATGCTACCAAAGCTGACGAGCCAACTACTGAAGACTCCCCAAAAGCAGATCCTAAACCACTCAATGATATAACGCCACTCTATACACTTAAACCATCTGATTGTAGCGATGAAGATTACAAAGCTTTCTATAGTAAAACTTTTATGGATTTCAACGAACCATTATTCTGGATTCACCTCAATATGGACTATCCATTCCGCCTCAAAGGGATTCTTTACTTCCCTATACTTCAACATGAGTTTGAAGTTGCAGAAGGTAAAATCAAACTGTATAACAATCAAGTGTTTGTAGCAGAAAACATCAAAGAAGTTATTCCTGAATTTTTACTTCTTCTTAAAGGTGTAATTGATTGCCCTGACTTACCACTTAATGTATCTAGAAGCTTCCTTCAAAACGATGGTTTTGTCAAAAAAATCTCCGATTACATTATCAAAAAAGTGGCAGATAAACTGACTAGCCTTTCTAAAAAAGAAAACGACAACTACAAAAAATTCTGGGATGATATTGCACCATTTATCAAATATGGCTGCCTAAGAGAACCGAAATTCTATGACAAAATGAAAGACCATGTCCTCTTCAAAACAACAGAAGATGAGCACATGACTCTTGGCGAGTACTTAGAACGTGTTAAAGACCAACATGAAGGTAAAGTATTCTATGTATCAGACAAAAACCAACAGTCTCAGTACATTAATCTCTTTAAAGAAAACGATCTATTAGGTGTTTATTTACCACACCCAATTGATGCACCTTTTATGTCTCATATGGAATCAGAAAACAAAGAAGTCAAATTCCTTCGCATAGACTCCGACCTAGCATCTGCACTCAAAGGTGATGATACGGATAAAACACACGAAGAATCTCTTACAAATCTCTTTAAAGCTGTATTAAACAAAGAACAACTTAAAGTAAGCGTTGAAAATCTCAAGTCTTCTACCATTGCCTCTATGCTTCTCGTATCTGAAGAAGGTCGTCGTATGCAAGAGATGATGAAAATGTATGGTATGCCTACCTCAAATCTTCCAGAAAACGAAGCCACACTTGTCCTTAATCAAAACCACCCTTTGATTGCTAGCCTATCATCTGAAACTGTGGCTACTGCAACCAAAGAATTAGTTTGTGAGCATCTTTACGACATGGCTATGCTCTCTAACCAAACACTTTCACCTGAAGCAC
>JBOFEH010000236.1:0-2155 GCA_051647765.1 Cellulosilyticaceae bacterium
GTGAAAAACCCAGCATTTCCAGACACTCCTGGTAGTCCAGAATTTATAGCGGAAAAAATTAGTTCATCAGGTACAACGTATACCGGTAAAAATGCTATTGTTTCATACAATGGTGTTGAAGTAGAGTCTGAAACAAATAATATCAGTGTCAACGGGTTTAACTTTACAATAAATAGTGTGGTCAGTAAAGATAGCTCAATCACCGTTGTATCTACTCAGGACAATGATGCAATTGTAGAGGTAGTCAAAAACTTTGTAGATGAGTATAATAAGTTGATAGAAGATATTCATACAAAGCTCGGTGCGCCAAGTAGCAAGGGATTTGACCCTCTTACAGCAGAACAAAAGAAGGATATGTCAGAGTCTGAGATTCAAGCGTGGGAAAAGAAGATCAAAGATAGTCTCTTTAGACGTGATCCGGATCTGAAAAATATTACCGATAGTATGCGACAGATCCTTGGTGGCGTTGTAGAAGGTGGGGCATTTAGTTCACTCTCTGAGATTGGTATTAGTACAGGAGATTGGAAAGAAAATGGCAAGCTTCATTTTGATGAAGAAAAGTTTAAGAAAGCACTTGATAAAGATACAGATGGCGTCGTGCAACTTTTAGCTGGTTCAGGGGATTCAAAAGCTATTTATGAAAAAGAAAATCTAGGCAAGAAATGGGAGGATCTGACAGATAAAGATATTATTACTAAGTATGAGCAACGTACTAAGGGGATAATGGATCGTCTTTACGACCATATCAAAGACACAACCAAATCTACCAAGATTAGAAGTGCCTACTCTTTCTATAATGATAAAGCGTTAGATACCAATATTTCTGAAGCCAAAAAAGAAGTAACCAAACTTCAAGAGCGTATGACGCGTATGGAAGATATGTATTACAAAAAATTCACAGCTATGGAAAAGATGATGAGTCAGCTTAATAATCAAAGTAATTGGCTCATGAGTCAAGTGGGAGGAATGTAATGATGTTAGCAGCAAACCCTTATCAACAGTATCAAAATAACGCAGTAATGACTGCGACGCCAGGGGAACTGACCCTGATGCTTTACAATGGGGCCATTAAGTTTTGCAATCTTGCAATAGATGCCATAGAGCAAAGAGACTTGCCAAAGGCCAATCAAGCGAGCCTGAGAGCGCAGGATATCGTGACAGAGCTTCAAGCAACACTAGATACCAAGTATCCAATCGGTGAAGAGATGGATCGCTTGTATACGTTTATTAAGCAGCTCCTCATGGAGGGGAATATTCAAAAGGATACTGGTAAGATTGGGGATGCAAGAGATTTAATCAGAGAGTTTCGTGATACTTGGCAAGAGGTAATCAAACAAACAAGAGCGCAATAAAGGGAGGGTGTATGAAAAAACAAATATTAGAAGAACTCCTTGTCTTAACCAAAGAACAAACCAGTGCGTTGGTATCAGAGGATATGGTACAATTTGAGGTGCTCATGCAGCAAAAACAGGTGCTCATGGATCAGCTAGATACATTACAACGTGAGCAGCCTGAGCTACGTGCTGAGCAGTATACAGACCTTCTAGGGGAATTGATTGCCTTAGACCGGCAGAACCGTCTGGAATTTGACAGACAGTATGTGGAGGCTAAAGGTAAGCTTAATAAGATGCGCAAGGAGCAAAGAGTAGCCCATGTGTACAATAACCCGTATGATATCTCTCAAGAAGAGGGTGTATTTTTCGATAAGAAGTAGAGGTGCAAACGATGGAAGAGATGTTAGTGGCGCTAGAGCAGGTGAGGGAACTATTAGAGCAGATCTTGGGGATCACACAGAATCAAATGACTGTGCTCTTAGAAGGCCAGCACAATGATGAGTGTCTAGATATGGTGGAGCAGATGGCGCAGCTCAAAGGCGATCTAACCACGCAGATGGAGCAATCTGAGGCACAGTTTCAGCAACTGTATGGGATGCACAAGGATCAGATCGTAGGCGCTCAAGTGGTCAGCTTCTTCCAAGAGCGGATTGGTACTGTGCTCGGCCTTAAGGATCAGATTATCGCAGCTGAGCAGAAAAATGTGCTGCTTCTGCAAGAACTTCTGCGTAAGTATGTGGAGCGTGTGGCGATACCCAAAAATCCACAGCAGGTCACCGAAGCTTATCAGAAGCAAAAAAAATAATAAGCGTATGAAAAAT
>JBOFEH010000237.1:0-9204 GCA_051647765.1 Cellulosilyticaceae bacterium
TCTTCGCGTATTTATGTTATTTGTTCCTACAATACTTACTGTCGAGGGGGGGCCTATTTGGATCGCTCTAGGGATTGGATGTTATATCTTTAGACAAAACAAAAAAGGGCTTAGTGTGTTCTATACTATTCTCTCACTATTCTCATTTGCTATGGTTGTAGGTGCTGGCTTCAACTTTGAAAACTTATTCCTACTTAACTACCAATGGCTTATGATTTTTGCACTCCCATTTATGCTTCTTTATAATGGCGAGAAAGGCCGTAGTATGAAATACTTCTTCTATCTCTACTACCCCCTTCACTGTTATGCACTCTATGTCCTAGGCATATTGCTGCTCAAAAGACAATAAACAATAAAAATGAGCGTGTGATACACATCACACGCTCATTTTTATTGCTATCTTATATTAATTTGATTTTTTCATATAACGTATCGCTGGATACATTGCTTTTACAAATGCTACACTCACTATCGCTACTAGAGTCCCTTTGAGCAAATTAAATGGTGTAATAGATAGTAAAACAAATGTGAATTTATCTGTAATGGCTGGGATAATCTTGTGTCCCATCTCAATAATCGTCTCCATTGGCATAAACACTTTTGCATAAAGTGGAATCGTAATGAAATAATTAACAACCGCACCTACAACTGCAATCCCTGCAACTCCCCATACAATCCCTTTGATTGTTGTTTTGAGGTCTGTTCCCTTTTTGGCATACCACATAAGAGGTAAGATGTATCCGATTGAAATGAGCATATTGGCAAGCTCGCCTACATATCCTGTGCTACTTCCAAACAATAGTGCTTTGAGGATATTCTTCATGACAACAATAACAAGTCCTGCTGACGGACTAATCGTCATAATCCCTACAATAGCTGGCATTTCACTAAAATCAATCTCCAAGAAGCTTGGGAATAACGCCGGTAGCTTAATGGCTGCAAACTGCATAAGCAGTACCGCCAGTGTACTGAGCAGTGAAATCTTCACTAGATTTTGTGTGGTTAATAACTTATTTTCTTTTTGCATCGCTTAATCTCTCCTTTAGGATTGTTAATCAATTGCAATAAAAAAGCAACCCAAAAAATTCTTTAGGGTTGCTGGTATCTACATAAGCAAAAAAAACTCACGCTAAGTGATGCATCACAACTCTTCTACCATCCAGACTGTACTGTCGGTCTTGGAATTTCACCAAGTCAATGCTTATGACACTCTCTGTCATATCGCAGTCGCGGACTATCACCGCCGGTCGGGAATTTCACCCTGCCCTGAAGAATTGAATTACTCTTTTATTCCATTTGTTGCCTTCATTATAAGACTTAATTTCTCAAATTTCAATAGTGTTTTTTAATTTTCTCTCATAGACAAGCTGATTTTCTTCTTGGCAACATCTACGCCAATCACTGTCACATCTACGATATCTCCTACTTTAACCACTTCTAACGGATGCTTAATATAGCGGTTACACATCTTAGACAGATGCACTAGGCCATCTTGGTGAACCCCAATATCTACAAAGGCTCCGAAATCCACGATATTACGGACTGTCCCTTTGAGTTTCATCCCTTCCTTGAGGTCTTCAATCTCTAGTACCTCACTATGAAGGATTGGTTTTGGCATATCTTCACGTGGGTCACGCCCTGGCTTCTCAAGCTCTTTGATGATATCTTGAAGGGTTGGCACACCTACTTCAAGCTCTGACGCAAGTTGGTCCAAATCTCCAATCTGAGCACTAATTCCTACGAAGCTTCTTTGAGTTTTGATAGCTTTTTTGTCATACCCTAATTTTTCGAGGAGTCTCTTGGCAACATCATAAGACTCTGGATGAACACCTGTAGCATCTAAGAAGTTGTCGCCCTCTGTAATACGCAAGAACCCTGCACATTGTTCAAAGACTTTTGGCCCTAGCCCTTTGACTTTTTTGATTTGGGTACGTGCTGTAAAGCCGCCATTTTCTTCTCTAAACGCTACAATATTTTGTGATACTGTCTTCTTGATGCCTGCTACGTATTGAAGTAATGAAGGGGATGCGGTATTAATATCTACCCCTACTTGGTTTACTGCATTTTCAACCACACCACCGAGACTCTCTTCAAGGCGTTTTTGGTTCATATCATGCTGGTACTGACCAACACCAATAGACTTTGGATCAATCTTAACAAGCTCTGCAAGAGGGTCTTGTAATCTTCTTGCAATAGATACTGCACTACGTACCCCTACATCATCATTTGGAAACTCTTCTGTTGCAAGTTTGGATGCTGAATAAACCGATGCCCCTGCTTCATTAACAATCACGTAGTGTACTGTCTTATCAATCTCTCTCAGAGTATCTGCTACGAATTTTTCTGTCTCTCTAGAGGCTGTCCCATTTCCTATAGCTAATAAATCAATATCATATGTCTTAATAAGCCCTTTGATTTTCTTTTTGGCTTCTTCTACTTCGTTTTTAGGTGGTGTTGGATAAATCACTGTATTCGCAAGTTTTTTGCCAGTGGCATCAATGACCGCTATTTTGCAGCCTGTACGGAATGCTGGATCCACACCCATAACATTGTGCCCTTTGATTGGTGCACCCATGAGAAGCTGGAATAGGTTTTTCTTAAAGACGTCTAACGCCCCATCTTCTGCTGTCTCACCTAGTGTATTACGGATATCTCTCTCGATAGCTGGTGCAATCAGACGCTTATAACTATCGTCTAACATCTCTTCAAGTACCTTGGCTACTATTCCCTCTGACCTAATCACCTGACTTTGCATATAGATTCTAATACGCTCAATAGGTGCCTCAATCTTGACAGTAATAATCTTTTCTTTTTCACCACGGTTCACAGCCAAAATACGGTGTCCTACAATAGCACTTACTTTTTCGCTATACTCATAGTACATCTCAAAGACACCTTTTTCATCAGCCGCCTTATCTTTGACTTTGGTAACAAGCATCCCCTCATCAAAAGTCAGCTTACGAATATACCCTCGGTAAGTAGCATCATCAGCCATACGCTCTGCCAAAATATCCTTGGCTCCTGCAAGGGCATCCTCTATACTACTCACACCCTTTTCTTCATCCACATACTGACCTGCTAAGTCATCTAACTGACTAATTTGCTGGGCCAAAATAGCCTCTGCTAATGGCTCTAAACCTTTTTCCTTAGCAATAGTCGCACGGGTACGCTTCTTAACCTTATAAGGCATATATAAATCTTCAACTTCTGTTGCTGTAATCGCTTTTTCGATTTGAAGTTTAAGCTCTGGTGTCAGTTTCCCTTGTTCCTCGATTAATCTTACAACCTGTTCTTTTCTTGCTTGTAAGTTTTGAAGGTAAATAAGACGCTCATGGAAATCACGAAGCACCTCATCACTGAGTCCCCCTGTTAACTCTTTACGATAACGGGCAATAAACGGAATCGTCTTGCCCTCCTCGATGAGTCCTATTGTATTTTCGATTTGGCTCTTTTTAAGACCAAGTTCATCTTGAAGTATTTTAATAATATCCATTTTTAAACTCCTTGTACGCATTTTCTCTCTTTATCTATTGTACCATGAATCCCCATGGTCGCAAGTCTTTGCCCCACAATAAATCACATCTTCACAGTGACAACTAGGCTCATAGTTCACAAAACAAGCATGGGTACATAGCACTTTGCCGTATTGCAAAGTCAGAACTCTGGCAAAGACATCTGCCGCCCACTCCTTGTGAGGGCATGGCCCAAAAAACGTAATACTCTCTGGGGCAATCAATACACTGAGATTAAAACTCATACTAATGAGTTTCTCAGGTGGTAAGACCGTCCCCATAAACAGACGGTTGGTACTAAGGGCCTGACAAAACAATGTGGCCACTTGCCTCACATTGCCCTTGGGTATGCATCGCCACTCTAGCTCACACCCCTCAAATATAATTTTGGTGGTAATCACTGTATTACCCACTTGGTATTCCCGTGGCACAATCGCCCTCAAATTCTCAGCTCGACTAGCCCCCCTTACGGCGATTGGTATCTCCTTAGCCTCATGGCAAATATGCTCTACCTCCCCCACACATACGTTGGGGTCTTGGCCAATCGTACAAAACAACATATCCCTGATCATCTCTGCTGAATCATACATTCTTTGCATCTTTTTGTCCCCTTTTCTATTTTAGTTTTCTCTTACTAAATTATATCCTAGTCTCCTTTAATTGGTGTCTCATGACATTTTAAAATTAGGTTTAATATTTTAGTTGTCCCCTCAATATACTAATAAGGACATAGGCATTATTTTGTAGTGCTTATTACATATTCGGAGGTGGAATAAATGAAGAGAAAATTTTTCGCTGTAGCACTTGCTTCTCTACTGGCTATGACTTCACTAGCAGGCTGTGCATCTTCAAACTCTAGCACTAGCGACCTTAAGGTAGGTATGGTTACAGATGCAGGAACAATTGATGACAAATCCTTTAATCAAGGCACATGGACAGGTATTTTACAAGCTGAAAAAGAACTCGGAGTCTCAACCAATTATCTCAAACCTGCTGGTACTACCGAAGCCGATTATTTAAAAGAAATTACTAATCTTTATGACACAGGCTACAAATTCATCGTCACCCCTGGTTATAAATTCGAAACCTCGATTTTTGCCGCTCAAGACAAATACTCTGATGCCAAATTCGTCCTGATTGATGGGTCCCCTAATAACGGCAAAGCTCCAGATGCTGAGGACTATGTGGCCAAAGTAGGTACTAATACCGTAGCCATATTCTATGCCGAACACGAAGCGGGATTCTTAGCAGGTGTTGCCGCTAGCCTTGAGCAAAAAGACGGCGAAATGGGCTTTATCGGTGGTATGGAAATCCCTCCTGTTCAAAAATTTAACTGGGGCTTCCAACAAGGTGTGAAATACGCCAATGCCAACCTTGGCACAAACATCGTCATGAAACCTGAAAACATCCTTTACCAAGGCTCTTTTAATGATGTCCCTGCTGGGCAACAATTGGCAGCGTCTATGTATGACAAAGGTGTCAAAACCATTTTCTGTGCTGCTGGCGGCGTAGGTGTTGGTGCTATTACAGAAGCAATGGAACGGGCAACTGCTGGCAAAGAAGCTTGGATTGTTGGTGTAGACGTAGACCAATACGCTGAAGGTATCTATGCTGATGGCAAATCCGTCATTCTCACCTCTGCTGTCAAAAAAATCGATAAATCTGCTTTTGATATGATTCAAGCTGAGCTCAAAGGAGAATTCCCTGGTGGCCAAACACTTGTATTCGATAGCAAAAACGATGGGGTAGGCATCCCAGCTGAGAATCCTAACTTATCAAAAGAAACGATTGCTAAAGTGAATGAAATTGCTGCTAAAGTGAAATCTGGTGAAATTACTGTTGCTGCCCAAAATGATGGTAGCTTAGTTAAATAAAAAGCTTTATAAAAAAAGACGGTTCGCCGTCTTTTTTTATAAAACTATCTTAACCCTATTCTTTTAGAAGGAGGTATTTTATGGATTATATTGTTGAAATGCTTGGTATTCGCAAAGAATTTCCTGGTATTGTTGCAAATGATGATATCACACTCCAACTGGAAAAAGGTGAAATTCATGCCTTATTAGGTGAAAACGGCGCTGGTAAATCAACCCTCATGGGAATGCTCTTCGGTATGTATTCTCCTGACCGTGGTGCTATCAAGATTCGCGGGATTGAAGCCAAAATCTCAAGTCCCACTACAGCCACGGAACTAGGCATTGGCATGGTTCATCAACATTTCAAACTCGTACATAATTTTACGACCACAGAAAATATTATTCTGGGTATAGAACCTACTAAGGGTCTCAAAATTGATATTCATACTGCTGCAAAAAGAGTAGCTGAACTCTCTGAAAAATACGGTCTTAGCATTGACCCTTATGCCAAAATCGAAGATATTTCTGTCGGGATGCAACAACGGGTTGAAATCATTAAGATGCTTTATCGCAACGCTGATATCCTCATTTTTGATGAACCCACCGCCGTTCTCACCCCCCAAGAGATAGAGGATTTAATGGCTATTATGTGCCACCTTGTCCAAGAAGGTAAATCTATTATTTTGATCACTCACAAACTTAAGGAAATCAAGGCTATTGCTGATAGGTGTACAATCATAAGGCGCGGTAAGTATATTGATACAGTACCCGTTTCCACCACATCTCTAGAGGATATGGCCAAGATGATGGTAGGGCGCCCAGTGTCTTTTAAGGTACCCAAAAAACCACCTATCCTTGGCAAAGCCGTTTTGGACGTCAAAAACCTCTCCGTCAAAAACCAAAAAAATGTCCTTGGTCTCAAAAACTTCTCCCTTACAGCCTATGGTGGTGAAATTGTAGGCATCGCTGGAATAGATGGTAATGGACAAAGCGAACTAGTGGAAGCCCTCACAGGTCTTCGCAAAACTGAAAGCGGCACCATCATGCTATGCGATGAAAAAATCACGCATCTGTCTACCCGCCAAAGAATTCAAAAGGGTATTGCACACATCCCTGAAGATAGGCACAAACGGGGACTTGTACTAGATTATACACTCCAAGACAATATGATTTTAGAACGTTATGACCAACCCCCATTCTCTCATCATGGCCTGCTTAACCCTAATGCGATCCATGAGTACTCTGAACAGATTATCTCCGCCTTTGATGTTCGCTCTGGCGAAGGCGGCAAATCTATGGCCCGCTCCCTCTCTGGCGGCAACCAACAAAAAGCCATCGTAGGTAGAGAGCTGGAACTAAACCCCGAACTTCTGATTGCCGTACAACCTACACGTGGACTAGATGTAGGTTCCATCGAATATATCCATAAACGATTGATTGCTCACCGTGACAAAGGCAAAGCAGTCCTACTCGTATCTCTAGAACTTGATGAAATCTTACATATAGCTGACCGTATTGCAGTACTTAATAATGGTGAACTCGTCGGCATCGTAGATGCTGCCACCACCAACGAAAACCAAATTGGCCTGATGATGGCCGGTATCAAAGGAGGCGATACTCATGCGTGACAAAACCTACTGGTCGACCAAATTAAAAAATCTAGGCATACGACTTATCCCTGTAGGTTTGGGGCTTATAGCCGGTGTCTTATTGATGCTCCTCACAGGTCACAACCCCATATCTGGTTTTAGTTACCTGGCTCAAGGTGGCCTCAAAAACCTTTCCCGTATTGGTGATACCATTGCCACAGCCACTCCCTTGATTCTAACAGGGTTATCTATTGCCTTTGCCTTCCGTACAGGATTATTTAATATTGGGGCTGCTGGCCAAATGCTCTTTGGAGGTTTCTGCGCCACAGCCATTGGCCTTTCAGTAGATTTACCCACCGCACTTTTGGTACCACTAATGCTTATAGTAGGTATGTTAGGTGGGGCGTTATTTGCCTTTATCCCCGGCCTCCTCAAAGCCAAGTTTAACGTCCACGAAGTGGTTTCTACTATTATGATGAACTGGACCGCTTACTGGCTCATCTACTATACGATACCCGCCTACTTTAAGGGCAATTTAGAGACAGAATCTAGACTTCTTAATGATAGCGCGACACTTCGTTCCTCATGGCTCTCAGACCTCTTTAATGGTTCTTTTATTAATCTAGGGATTTTGGTTGCTTTAATTGCTGTCATAATCATCGCTTTTATACTGGACAAAACGACTTTTGGGTACGAACTCAAATCTGTTGGCTTTAACCGCTATGCTGCTGAATATGCTGGTATTTCTGTCAGCAAAAACATTATTCTTTCTATGATGATTGCTGGTTCTCTAGCTGGGCTTGCTGGCGTTGTCCAATATGCCGGCAACGCCAACTGCATCCAAATCAGTGTACTTCCCTCTCAAGGCATGGATGGTATTGCCGTTGCACTATTAGGGGCAAATACACCGCTTGGCACACTCTTTGCCGCCTTGTTTTTTGGGCTCCTGTACTCTGGTCGTGGCTTTATGAGTGCTGCCACCAAAATCCCCCCTGAAATTGCAGATACGATTATTGCAACCATTATTTACTTCGCTGCCACTAGTGTGCTTATCGAACGTCTACTAAGCAAACGTCGCCTACGTAAAAAGGAGGGGTCTCACTTATGATTGATATTATTTTTCAAATTTTCCCTTATGCCATAGCCTTCACCATCCCACTACTGATTACGGCTCTAGGTGCCTTGTACTGCGAGCGAAGTGGGGTTGTTAATATTGGTCTTGATGGCCTCATGATTGTAGGGGCCTTCTCAAGTGCTATGACAATTTCCACACTCCAGAATTTGGCCCCTAACAGCATATTTATTGTATGGCTGGGGCTGCTCATGGCCATGGTCATTGGCGCACTCTTTTCTCTACTACATGCTTTTGCAAGTATTAATCTTCAGGCCAATCAGGTCATTAGCGGCACCGCTATTAATATGATGGCTGGCGCCTTAACAATCTTTCTTGCTCGTAACATTACAGGAAGTGGTAATATCCGTGTCCCTGGGTTTATTAAACGAGATATTCCTCTCTTTAAGGATATTCCCATATTGGGACCACTGTTTTTTCAAAACACTTATAGTTCTACATTTTTGGTGCTCTTGATTTTGGCAATCGCCACCTTTGTACTCTACAAAACACCCTTTGGCCTACGCCTTAGAGCTTGTGGTGAAAACCCACAAGCTGCCGATGCTGCGGGTATCAATGTTGCCCGTATGCGTTATATAGGGGTACTCATCTCCGGCGCATTCTCCGGTCTCGGCGGTGCTATTTATCTTGTGACATTCTCCAAGGAATTCAACGGGGGTGTCAGTGGCTTTGGGTTCTTGGCACTCGCAGCACTCATTTTCGGACAATGGAAGCCACTTGGCATATTAGGTGCGACCCTCTTCTTCGGTCTAGCCAGCACCATCTCCAACGTCTCCCAAGTGATTCCTCAGCTCATGGCAATTCCTCCCGTATTTCTCAAGACTTTCCCTTATGTCATGACACTTATTGCTCTTGTGGTATTCTCTAAATCTTCACAGGCTCCTAAAGCATCCGGAGAGCCTTTTGACGTTGCCAAACGCTAAAATAAGAGTGAGCATAAGTATTTTATCTTTCAGTGAAATTTGCTCTAACTTCTGACATATTTTACACCATAGCCTTTTCATATTTTCCCCACCTTCGTCGATTTACTACAGTACATGACTCCTTTTAGGATCTAGATACAAAAAGAGAGATAAGAATCACTCTCTTATCTCTCTTTTTAATCATATATTATTTTG